>JAPOOH010000387.1 GCA_026713505.1 Chloroflexota bacterium
CCGGGCCCCGGCCCAGCCCGCCCCGTTTGCCCCGCACGACCCGCCACGTCTGCTCGCGCCCGTCCGGACTGGCGCCCGCCTGAATGAGCACGATGGGCGTGTCTTGCGAACGCACACGGTCGCTCAGTGAACGATCAAGCAGGTCGGCCAGGAGCCCGCTGTCCCTTGTGCGTGTCAGTGCGCCGAGGATACGCACTTTCTCCTCGTGCAGGTCTGCGGCGTCATGGAGATTCCAGAGTGCGTCGGCGACGTCACGTCCGGACTGCTGCGACGCCAGGCCGAAAGCGGCGGCGCGCATGTCCGGCACGAGCGTCTCCTCGCCACTGGCGTGCTTGCGGAAGCGCGCCAGCGCCTCGGCGAGCGTCCTCTCGTCCCCATAGCCGCCAAACTGGTTGATGACGATGCTGCGCCGCAGCGACTCCAGGTGGCCGTCGCCGGACTGAGCGTCCCATCCCACTTGCGCCGCGATGCGGGCGAACAGGGAGCGTGCGTACACGCGGAATGCGTCCAGGTGCGGCGTGGAGGAGAGCAGGCCCTCCAGCCCACGCAGGTTCGCAGCCAGGTCGCCCCACACGATGGCGTCCGTTTCGCCGACGAACGATTCGGCCAACTCAAGGAACACCGTCGCGGGAAGATGGCCGGACTTCACCAGCGCGTAGGCATCGTTCTGTAGGCCGAGCCGGTCAACGGGCGGCAATGCGCCCGAGGATATCGCTTCGCCGAGCCTGCGCCACTCCCCCTCGGTATACGCGACGCGGAAGAATCCGGTCTGCCCGGCATTGAGCTTCACCCACTGGTCGCCCGCGCCGGCGGCAAGAAGCGCGCGCTCACCGGCCAGAACGTGCTTGGAGGGAGCTCCGTTTCCGCCGTGCGCTATCGAGACGGGGATTGGCCAGAGCGCCGGGTCCGCAGCCTCGCCCAGCAGACGGTCATAGAGGAACCGCGACTGCGTCACCGCTGCTTCCGCCTTCTCCACACTACGCGCTATCTCGGTCGTCAGCACCGGATAGCCGGTCTGCTTGATCCATGCCTCCATGAGCGGGACGACCGGCACGCCGAGGCCCAGGCCCTCTTCATCCGCAGCGGTGTTGATAGCCGCCCACAGGTGCTCTCCGCGCGCGTTGCCGTACGCGTGGCCGCTCAGGTAGGTGTGCAGGCCCTTGCGAAACGTCTCGGGCCCCACATAGTCCTCCAGCATGCGGAGCACGGACCCGCCCTTGCTGTAGCTGATGGCGTCGAACAACTCGCGTATCTCCGCGGGGTCGTCCACATTCGCCTCGATGGGGTGTGAGTTGCGCAAGCCGTCCAGCCCAAGCGCGGCGTTCGTGTCGTGGGAGACGAACTGGGTCCACATCTCCCACTCCGGGTAGAGGTGGTCAACCGTCTTGTCCCCCATCCACGAGGCGAACGACTCGTTGAGCCAGAGGTCGTCCCACCATTCCATGGTGACGAGGTCGCCGAACCACATGTGCGCCATCTCGTGCGCGACTACCTCCAATATCCGTTGCTTGGCCTGCGGAGCGGAGTTCTGCGGGTCGTACAGGAGCGCGGTCTCGCGGTAGGTGATTGCGCCCCAGTTCTCCATCGCACCCGCCGCAAAGTCAGGCACGGCGATGTGGTCCATCTTCGCGAGTGGGTACGGGATGCCAAAGTAGTCGTTCATGTAACGGAGCGCCGCGATGCTGTTCTCCAGCGCGAATCGGCCCAACTCCTCCTTGCCCCGCGTCGCCCAGACACGCACGAGCGTGCCGTCCTCTGCGTTGCCCTGAACGCACGCCATGTCGCCAACGACGAACGCGAGGAGATAGGTGGACATCGCTGGTGTCGGGTCAAACGTGACGGCCTTGCGCCCTTCCGCCACAGGCTCCGTCGACGCGATGGCCATGTTGGAGATGGCCTCCAATTCCTCCGGCACCACGAGTGTGACGTCGAACGATGCCTTGACCGAGGGCTCATCCCAGCAGGGGAAAGCGCGGCGCGCGTCCGTCGCCTCGAACTGCGTCGTGGCTAGGCGGCGCTCGACTCCGTCGTTGTCCAGGTAGGTGCTGCGGTAGAAGCCGCGCAACTGGTCATTCAGCACACCTGTGAAGTCCAGGCTCAGCACGGCCTGTCCCGCGGGGAGCGGAGACGGGAAGCGCAGGGTCACTCGCTCCTGCTCCTCGTCGTACTCGATGGCTTCGGCTACCGACGTGCCAGCCGCCGTCTCCACAGAGGCGCGGGAGACATCAAGCTCAGACGCGTTCAGCGTCACCCAGGTGGTAGGCGTCTCAACCGCAACCTCGATCTCTTCGTGTCCAGCGAACGTGAACAAATCGAGGTCGGGTTCCAGCGACAGGCGATAGTGTAAGGGGTGGACGTTCCCAGGCAGGCGTGTGGACGGCGTTGTGGTCATGGAAAGAACCTCATGCCCGGCGAGGTGGAAATGGAAGGGTGCCCCCCGGGGAGACTTCATCGCTAACGATCCAACGGGAAGGGGCATTCTAATCCATTCCCAGTCGGTCGAACCAGCTAGCAGGGCATCGAGCACCGCCCTACCCGACCTTCTTAGAGCGGGATCCTCGCCCTACATCCAGGTGATACCACATTCAGGAGCAGATAACTTGCGCGGCCTCGACGATGCGTTGCGCCGTCGGGGTAACGTAGTCCTCCTCCGACTGGTGGTACGGTATGGGTACGTTGGGGATGGCTACCCGCTTGATCGGGGCCCTTAAGGAGTCGAAACCTTCTTCCGCGATAGTGGCCGCAATCTCGGATGCAACGCCACAACTCTTCTGGGTCTCGTCGGCGACGACCACGCGTCCCGTCTTGGCGACGGAGCGCAGGATCGCATCCTTGTCGAGTGGCACCAGGGTCCGCGGGTCCACGACTTCAGCGCTTACTCCCTGGTCCGCCAGTGATTCCGCAGCTTCCAACGCCCGATGCACCATGATGGAGGTCGCCACGATGGTGACATCCGAGCCCTCCCGCTTCACGTCAGCCACACCGAGAGGTATGTCCCCGCTCGACGTCTCGTCGACCTCGCCCATCAACGGGTGCAACCGCTCATGGTCGATGAATATGGTGGGGTTGTCGCTGCGGACAGCCGCCTTGATGAGGCCTCGCACGTCAGCCGGGCTCCCCGGAACACATATCTCCAATCCAGGGGTGTTCCAGTACATAGCCTGGGGCGCGGTAGAGTGCTGAAGCGCACCAGCCCCCCGGATGCCGGCGCGCATGTGGAAGACGACGGGGCACGTGACCTGCCCTCGCGAGCCGTAGTAGGCCTGAGGCGCCTCGTTGGCGATCTGTGGGAACGCCTCGAATGAGAATGACCCTGTGCCGATGGCCACGATAGGCCGTAGCCCGGTGAGCGCAGCGCCCACTGCGATGCCGCAGTAGCCGAGCTCAGCGATGGGCGGGTTGGTGATGCGGTCTCCGAACTTCTCTCTCAACTGCCCCCACACCGCCGGGTCGCCGTGCAGTCCACCGAACCCCGCCCCCATCAGGACGACGGTCTCGTCCTCGGCCAGCGCCTCGAGGATGCCGATGGCCATAGCTTCCGAATAGGTCATTTCCCTCATGGTGGCTCCCTCCTAGGCGAAGATGTAGTCCATCGCGCTCTCAGGCGACGGGGTGGGGCTGGACAGGGCGAACTCGCGGGCTTCCTCGGCTTCCTTCCGGGTCGCGGCGTCGATCTCCTCGACCTCCTCTCTGGTCATGGCTCCTTCCTCGACGAGGCTCCTGCAGAGGAGCGAGACAGGATCCGAGTTGGTCAGCCAGTCCTGCAGGCGCGCGTCGGCCGTTCCGGGGTCCCAGGTCCAGTCCATCTGGTGCGGCCCGCCGATCAACTCCGGGAAGGAACCCCGGTTGCCCGGCCAACGAGTCATACGCGACTCGATGAAGAACGGCCCTTCCCCGGCGCGCGTTCGGTGGGCGAGTTCGGTCAGCAGCCCCGCTACCTCCCTGACGTCGCCGCCGTCGACCACGTGGGTCTCAACATTCATCGCTTTGGCAACGTCGGCCAACTGTGTTGCCGCAAACGAGGAAGACGGGTACTCGCCCTGACGGCGACCCTCTGGAAGCACGCTGTTGTTCTCGCACATCATGATGAGCGGCAGTTTCCACAGGGACGACATGTTGAGGGCCTCGTGGAACGCACCTTCTTCGAGCACGCCGTCGCCGAAGAACACCAGCGACACCTGGTCTGTCCCGCGCTTCTTGATCGAGAACGCCGCACCGGCCGCCATCGGAACGCACCCCCCGACGATTGCGGACGTTTGGAGAACGCCCAGGTGTTTGGCGATGACGTGGAAGGTACCGCCGCGGCCTTTGTTGTAACCCGTCGTGCGGCCGATGATCTCGGCTATCACGGGGCTCGGCTCTCCTCCTCGAGCGATCACGTGACCATGGTTCCGGTGTGTTGTGAACATATAGTCGTCGGGGCCCAGGGCCATGCACGCCCCAACGCCTGAGGCCTCCTGCCCGATGTAAACGTGGTAGTGGCCTCTGATGAGGTCGTCAAAGCTCGTGGCCAGATCGATGACTTGCTCCTCGGCGCGCCGGATGAGCATCATGCGGTGCAACGCGCTCTTCAGGGTGTCAACTGACAGTTCCGAGCCGGCCATGTCCCACTCTCCTTTCAGGAGCCCTCTTCCTTACTGTAGCTGAGCATCCGGTGAAGCCGCGCTGCGATACCTGCCCGGTCCGGAACGAACGCTCGTTCCAACTTCGGACTCGCGGGCGGAGGGGTGTACGGCGCGCCGATACGAAGGACCGGCGCGTCAAGGTAGTCCATCGCCATCTCCTGCACGCGCGCTGCTATCTCTGCCCCCAAGCCCCCTTGCACCACAGCCTCATGGGCCACCGCCAGCCGGTTGGTCTTGCGAACGGACTCGATGACCGTGTCGATGTCCAGTGGCACGAGGCTGCGCAGGTCAATCACCTCTACAGAGATGCCCTTTCCGGCCAAGTCCTCGGCCGCCTCAAGGCATTCGGTCAGCATCCGTGAGTAGGATACCAACGTGATGTCCGAACCCTCTCTCACGATGTGCGCCTTGCCCAATACGGATTCGCCCGGCTCAAGGCCATCGGGATCGTGGCGGAAGTAGAGCCCTCGATGCTCGATGAAAACGACCGGCGAATCGTCCCGGATGGATGCGCGGATCAGGCGGTTGGCGTCCGCCGCCGACCCGGGAGCCACAGCCTTGAGCCCTGGAACGTGGGCGAACCACGCTTCGAGACTCTGGGAGTGTTGCGACCCCCAACCTCCTTGAGCACCCTGCTGAACGCGGATCACCATCGGCACCGCGAGTTGCCCACCCGACATGAAGTGCACCTTCGCTGCATGGTTGACTAGCTGATTCATCGCCAGCGTTATGAAGTCCACAAACATGATTTCAACTATGGGCCGCTTGCCGGCCACCGCGGCCCCCACGGCTATCCCCATGATCGTGTCTTCGCTGATGGGTGTATTGATGACGCGCCCGTGGCCAAACTCGTCCACGAGCCCCCGTGTGACGCCGAATGCCCCCCCCACCGCCACGTCCTCGCCGAGGATCATGACGCGAGGGTCGGCGCGCATCTCCTCAGCGATACCTTCACGAAGCGCGTCCACGAACCGCAGGTTCGCCATCACACTACCCGAACACCCGCGCCGTCATGGCGTCCATCGAGAGGTACTCGCCCCCCAAGGCGAAGCGGACGGCGTCCTCGACCCGTTCATCCGCCTCGCGCTTGACCGTGGAAGCGGCGTCCTCGTCGAGGGCCCTTTCCGACTTGAGCTGTTTCGTCAGTCTCTCGATTGGATCCTTCTCACGCCACTCCGCGACCTCGTTGGCTTGGCGATACTGGGCAGGGTCGCCGATGTAGTGTCCGCGGAGCCGGTAGGTGAGGCACTCGACCATCGTAGGCCCTTCCCCATTCCGTGCGTGTTCGACAGCCCTGGACATCGCTTCGAGAACCTCCAACAAGTCGTTACCGTCCACTGTTCGGGCGGGGATGCCATACGGCTTGCAGTGTTCCGAAACCCGCTCGACGACCGTGTGCTCTGACATCGGAGTGAACTCGGCGTAGCCATTGTTTTCGCAGACGAGGACCACTGGGAGCTTCCACAGGGCTGCGATGTTCAGGCTCTCGTGGAACCCACCGGTATTCGCGGCGCCGTCGCCGAAGTACACGGCCACAACCAGCCCCGCGTCCCGGTGGGCCAGGGCGGTGCCCAGGGCCAGCGGGATCGTGCCGCCCACGATGCCCGTCGCGCCCATCGCTTTGACCTCAGCAGCCACCAGGTGCATCGAGCCGCCGAGTCCCTCGCAGTAGCCGTTCGCTCTGCCGGCGAGCTCCGCCATCATCTTGTTGATGTCGGCGCCGCGCGCGATGAAATGGCCGTGGGAGCGGTGCGTTCCGTAGAGGTAGTCCCCTTCCAAGAGGGAGGTCGCAACCGCCACAGCTACCGCCTCCTGGCCGATCCCCACGTGCACGAGTCCGGCGATGTCTCCCCTGTGATAGAGATCGATGACGCGCTCTTCGAACGCCCGTATCAGCACCATGCGGCGGAGCAGATCGAGCTTGTCTTCAGTCGTGATGTCCATGGTGGAACTCAATGACATTCCTCCCGTGCCGCTCTTTCATTCGAGCTCGGCCGGGTGCTCCAACACCCTCCTTATCTCAGCGGTGAACAGCGCTGCCTCGGCGCCGCTAACCGCGCGGTGGTCCGCCGACAGGGTTGCGCTCATCATCTTACGTATCTGAACCCCACCGTCGCGTGGCACCGCCGTGTCCTCCACCTCCCCGACGGCGAGCATCGCCACCTGCGGCGACACGATGATGGCAGCGAACGCCGAGACGCCGAACATCCCGAGGTTGCTCACGGAGAATGTGCCCGTGTACTCCTCCTGGCGCAGCGACCCAGCTCTGGCACGCGCGGCGAGGTCTTTCGCAGCTGCGGCGATATCGGCCACGGACTTCCCCTCGCAAGAGGGTATCGCTGGCACTATCAGCCCCTCCTGCAAGGCGACAGCCATACCCATGTTCACATGAGGATGCACACGGAGGTGGTCCCCCTCGAATGTTGCGTTAAACGCTGGGTGACGTTCCAGCGCGATCGAACACGCCTTCATCAGCAGGTCGTTCACGCTGACGCGCTGGTCGGCGGATAGCGGACTGTTCAGCGCGTCTCGCCAAGCCATGGCTTCTGTCATGTCCACGCGGACAGTCACATAGAAGTGCGGTGCCTCATTGAACGTGGACCGCGTCCTTCGAGCGACAGCCTGGCCCATCTTGCCGATGGGGATTCGACCATCCGGATCAGGCTGCCGGGGCGACAGCCCTCCCTGCTCAGTCGGGGTGACAGTGGCAGCGCCAGGATCCGCTACGCGCCGTGTCTCGTCCTCTACGCCGCCGTCATGGAATGCAAGCACGTCGTCCCGGGTTACCCGGCCCAGGGGGCCCGTTCCTTCCACCAGCGACAAGTCCACCCCCAACTCCGAAGCGAGCCGACGTGCGAGGGGAGACACGAAACGCCGAGATACTGAGTCCCCGGCTGGAGATGTGGACGGTACCAACAGCCCAGGCCCGGGCGGCAACCTGGGTTCCGCTTCCGTGGCTTCCGGGACTGCCTCGCCAGGCTCGCCGATGTACGCGATGACCCCGCCTACGGGGACCGCCGTGCCTTCTACAACAAAGATGCGGAGAAGGGAACCGCTGGCAGGGGCCTCAAACTCAAAGACAGCCTTGTCCGCCTCGATCTCGGCGATCGCCTCGCCCTGGGCGACGCCATCACCCTCATGCTTCAGCCAGGAGACGACCGTCCCCTTTTCCATGTCGTACCCCATCCGGGGCATCGCGACTACTGTGGCCATCGGGAGTGCCTACCCGTACCGTAATCTCCAGCGATCGGACTGGGGCCTCAGCGCACGACAACACAGTCTGGAACGAACTCGGCTGCTGAGGACTCGACTCACTCCTTCACAGTGGGCGCGTGCGGGACTACGCACGTCCGACCGAATGGGCCTCGTGGAGGCTGACGGAGACTGCGGGCGGGACTTCAAGTGGCGTGATCGCCCGTATTCCGTGCATCCCGCCGGGCAGGGCCGACACCTTCCTCCAGCTCGGGCAGTCTCTACTCCGGCTAACTCGTGCGTCAAGCGCAGTCGGTCAAAGGCAGAGGCCCCGCATACAGGTCCGCCTGCCCGCGCCCGGGGCTGAGGTGATGCACTGGCGGGATGCGTCATCATTCCAGGATCGTGCTCCCCTTCACTACGGTTGAGATGGCTCTCGGCACAAGCGAATGCGGTTTGACTCTCCTCCGACCTCAATATAGATTGCCGCCATCATCCCAAGTCTGATACTCCGGATGTCGTCGGGCTCTTTGTAGGAGTCGGACCTGGTTCCGGTATGTGTGCATCGGGCAGTGGAGCAAGCGAAGGTCTTTCCGATGGACAACAGTCTGCGCGGCGCGGCTGCGATAGTCGGAATAGGAGAGTTGAAACCGGAGCGTACCCGTCCCGGCAGGGATGCGATGAGCCTGCTGGCCGAAGCCGCGTACCTGGCTATCCAGGACGCCGGACTTACCAAGGCCGACATCGACGGAATGATCGTCGACCCGGAGTTGGCCGTAGGAAGTGGTGGGGGTTACGCGCCCCGGATGGCCGAGTACATGGGCATCTATCCCATCTGGGCGACAGGCTGCGACGCACAAGGCGCAGCAGGGGTTGCGATGGCGTTGCAGGCTGCCGCCTACGTCAACGCAGGCCTGGCCAGATACGTCCTGTGCGGTATGGGTGCGGCAGTAGACCCCGCGGTGCGCCGCAGGCCTGCAGCCGGGGGACGGACCGAAACCGCGACTACGGAGTTCCAGGTGCCCTTTGGTCCCACAGTCGGGGCGAATGGCTGGTACGCCATGATCGCCAAGCGGTACGAGGCGCTGTACGGGGCCACCGTGGAGAAGCGCGCGAAGGTATCCGTCGATTTCCGCTACAACGCCAACCACAACCCCATGGCGATCTTCCACGACGTACCCATCACGATGGACGACGTGGTGAACTCCCGCATCGTCGCTGACCCGCTTCATCTGCTGGAGTGCGTGATGCCCTGCGCCGGGGGATGCGCCTTTGTGGTTACCAGTGCGGAGATCGCGCAGAGTCTGCCTCACGAACCGGCCTACATCCTCGGCGGCGGTCTTGGGATACTGCGGGGTAACCTGACGCATGTCGGGGAGATAACGGTCAGCCCCGTTGGACGCGGAGCTAGAAAGGCATTCTCCATGGCAGGCTACGGGCCGTCCGATGTCCAGGTGATGGAAATATACGACTCGTTCACCATCACCGTGATGTGCGAATTGGAGGAGTCCGGGTTCTGCAGGAAAGGCGAGGCCGCGGACTGGATACAGGGGCACGACCTCACCTTCAAGGGTGACAAGCCGATGAACACGCATGGAGGCCAACTGTCCTACGGTCAGGCCTCGACGGCAGGAGGCTGCGCCCAGGTCACGGAGGCCGTAAGACAGATCAGGCGGGACGGCGGCGAGCATCAGGTGCCTGGGCCAACTGACCTGATTTACGTCACTGGTTCGGGCGGCGCGTTCTCCCAGCAGTCCGCGATGCTGCTCGGCAGCAAGGCAACGCTGTAGCAGCGAGCGAAGCGAGTGCACATGACTACCGATGCCGAATACAAAAAGCCGTTGCCTACCCCCAGCGCCGTGAGCCAGCCCTTCTGGGATGCCGCCAGGGAGCACCGGCTCCTGTACCAACGCTGCCGGTTATGCGGCACACGGGTGTTCTACCCGCGCGACATCTGTCCGGGCCCACAGTGTTTCGGCGTCGGTACGTTGGAATGGGTGGAGTCTACCGGCAACGGGTGGGTGTACTCCTACACCGTCTCCTACCAGCCGGCGCACCCGGGGTTCGCTGACGACGTCCCCTACGTGCTGGCCATCGTGGAACTGGACGAGGGATGGCGGATGAACACGAACATCGTCAACTCCGAGCACGACAGCATCGAGGTCGGAGCGCGAGTTGAAGTGGTCTGGGACGACGTTACGCCGGAGTTCACGCTGCCAAAGTTCCAACTCAAGGGCTGACTACCGCCGGGCAGGCGTGCGACCAGTACTGGGCTTTCTCGTCGACAAGATACGGAAGGAGTTGACGTATGGCGCAGGAGCAGACCGCTCTGGGGACATTCCGGATCCTCGACCTTGCACAGGGGCTGGGCCAGTACGCGACCAGGCTTCTCGCAGACCTCGGTGCTGAAGTGGTCCGCGTTGAGCCTCCGAACGGCGGAACTGCGCGGAGGGCATCACCCTTCGCGGGCGATCTGCCCGGGCCCAACCGAAGCCTCGCCTTCCTACATCTCAATGCCAACAAGCGGAGCGTCGTCCTCGACGTGGAAGACGAGGACGACCGCACCAGGCTGCTCCACCTCGCGTCTGGCGCGGACGCGTTGGTGGAAGACTTCTCACCCGGCTACCTGGAAGAGTTGGGGCTCGGCTACCCGCAGATCCAGGACGCGAACCCGGCGGTCGTCTACACCTCCGTCACGCCGTTCGGACAGGTGGGCCCCCATGCAAGGATGCAGGGCAGCGACCTGATCGCGCAGGCGATGTCCGACTGGTTGTGGAACGTTGGCGACGAGGGAGACCACCCCTGTGCGGCACCGGGCGACCCCGGCATGCACATCGGCGGCACCCACGGTGCGCTGGGCACGCTCCTGGCCCTGTACGCCCGACGACGAACTGGCAGAGGGCAGCATGTGGACGTATCGGTCCAGGAGGCGATGACCGCATCGGCATCGTCATTCCCCATCGGACGCTTTTCGGCTGCTACCCAGATCATGCGCCGGATGGGTTCCGACACCAATGCC
The DNA here is from genome assembly GCA_026713505.1 of Chloroflexota bacterium. Classification (GTDB taxonomy): domain Bacteria; phylum Chloroflexota; class Dehalococcoidia; order Lucifugimonadales; family Australimonadaceae; genus Bin16. Next base: position 10,837 of record JAPOOH010000387.1, read on the forward strand.
GCGGGGGTCAATTGCTATCCGTGCTCGGACGGGTATGCGCAGATGAACATCCACTTCGCGCAACTGTGGCAGAAACTGGTTGAGTGGATAGACCATCCCGTGCTGAAGGACCCCTACTGGCTGAGCATAGAGGCCCGGAGCGAAAGCGCTGACGTGGCTGAAGAGATCATCAAGGAGTTCACCGCCTCAATGACCACCGAGGAATTCGTGAGCGGAGGGCGGAGCCGGGGGCTGCCCGTCGCTCCGGTGAACACGTTTTCCGATGTGCGGCGCAGCCCGGTGCTCCTGGGACGCAACTGGTTCAAGGACGTCGTCCACCCGGAACTGCGAGAGATCAGTATGCCCGGGTTCCCATGGACGATGAGCGCGACGCCTCCTCGATACTTCCGGTCAGGCCCTCTCCTCGGTGAGCATACTGAAGACGTGTTGCAGGCGGCCGGGACCGACGCCCACCGACCAGTAGCAGGAGTCGAGCGACAGGAAGGCCCGCCGCTGAAGGGGGTTCGCGTCATCGACCTGACGCGGGCATGGGCCGGACCGTTCTGCACTCGATTGCTTGCCGACTACGGTGCCGAGGTCATCAAGATCGAGTCTGGAAAGTTCGACACGCAGCGTGAGGGACGCGCCGGGACGTACACAGAGCTCAACCGCAACAAGGTGAGCATCACTATCGACCTTCACCACCCGGAGGGGCAGGCACTCGTCAAACGTCTGGCAGAGCAGAGCGACGTCCTGGTGAACAACTACCGCCCGGGGACGCTGGAGCGGTTCAACCTCGGCTACGAGGACCTCCGCAAGGTCAACCCGAACATCATCGTCCTAAGCATGCCGGGCTACGGCAGCACCGGACCAGGGCGGCTGTTCGCATCTCACGGAGCGCAGCTCATGGCCGACTCTGGCATGTACTACATCTGGGGCCAACCGCACACACCCGTGGAACGACGTGGAAGGGCAGCCATCCCCGACTTCCTTGGAGGCGCACAGGGCGCCCTGGCCGTGACGGCCGCCCTTCATGCCAGGGACACCATCGGGGCCGGGCAGGAGATCGAGATTGCCCAACTGGAAGCACTTGTCGCTGCGCTTGGCGTTGGGCTGCTGGATTCCTCCGTCAACAGCCGTGACTGGGAACCTTCCGGCAACAGGAAGACCGACGCCGCGCCCTACGATGTCTACGCCTGCCGAGGGCGCGATGCCTACTGCGCCATCACGTGTGTTACCGATGACCAATGGGAAGCACTCTGCCGCGCCATGGGCGCCGCTCACCTGGCGAACGATGCGCGCTTCGGAAGCCTGGCGGACCGGACAGAGAACGCCGATGCGCTGGACGAGATCATCACGGCGTGGACCAGCGACCTCACTCCGAGGCAGGTGATGTATCTGCTGCAGAAAGAAGGCGCACCCGCCGCAGTGGTGCAGACGGGCGAGGACGTGTACTTCGACGTCCACCTCCGCGAACGCGGCTTCGTCGTCCCGGTTGACGACCCGGAATCAGGCCCCATGGCTGTCACCGGGCTTTCGATTCACCTTTCGGAGACCCCCGGACGGCGGGAGATGGCTGGAAGGCCGGTGTTCGGTGGCGCGAACGACTACGTGTTCGGCACCTTGCTCAAGCTGACTTCAGAGGAGCGGCGAAGGCTCGAAGAGGCCGAGGCCATAGCTTGATCTCCCGCGCGCAGGGCCAGGAGGGAACAGAACTCCCATGAAGATCACCAGCGTCGAACCCATCCTTGTTGCACTGCCCTACGAGCACGGCGCCCCTAAGCCGGACATGGGTGGCACCGGCCAACGACGTGAGATGCAGGACGCCCTCTTCGTAAAGGTCGAAACGGACGAAGGGATCACAGGTTGGGGAGAAGCGTTCAGTTTCGCAACTGTGCCAGTGACGGTCCCAGCCATCGAGCGCGCGATAGGACCGCTTGCAGTGGGACAGGACCCTACCGACATCGAGGGTGTCAGCGAGGACATCAAGCGGCGCTGTCAGAACATGATGCGCGGTGGACCAGCCCGATTTGCGCTCTCAGGGATAGAGATCGCCATGTGGGACATACTGGGCAAAGTGAACAACAAGCCGGTCTGGCAGATGCTGGGAGGAACCCCCAAGGACACCGTTGAGGCATACGCCAGCCTGTTCCGCCTGCACGAGCCGGCAACCGTTTACCGCATCGTGTCGAGGGCCCATGAGCGCGGGTACAGGAAGGTGAAACTGCACGAACGAACGGTCGAAGCCGTAGCCGCCGCCCGCGATGCATTGGGGCCGGGTGTGCCGTTGATGGTGGACACGAACTGCGCGTGGTACCCCGACGAGGCCGTCGCGATGGCGAAGCGGATGCACCCCTACGACATCGCCTGGCTGGAGGAGCCGGTCTCGCCGCCCGACGACTACGATGGCCTCGCTCGCGTCCGCCGCGAGGGAGGAGTGCCCATCGCCAACGGCGAGAACATCGGAAACCCGTACGACGTGAGGTGGATGGCCGCACGCGAAGCCGTAGACATCGTCCAGCCGTCCGTGGTGAAACACGGAGGCATCGCCGACGTCATGCGCATGGTTGAGATTGCCGAGTCCGCGGGGATGCGAGCCGTGCCGCATTGCCCGTTCGTCGGGCCAGGGCTGCTGGCAACGATCCACATCGTCGCTGCCATGCAGAACGAGGTGCCATGCGAGCACCGCTACTGTGACCTGCTGGCCAGTCCGATGGGCGATGCCGTCGTGGCGAAGGACGGCCGTCTGAGCGTGCCAACCGGTCCCGGTCTCGGCGTCGACCCTGACCCGGAGGTCCTCGAACGATATCGGGTGGCGTGAAGCGCTCGATGCGCGCGCGACCTCGCTTCACTCCGCACTCTCTGCGCGGCTCGGTCCGACACGGACATCCCCGGTGTTGGGGTCGCTCGCCCCGACGTGCAGGATCCGCAGCGGTTCCTCGCCTGAACTCGCGAACCAGTACCTGAACCCGTGTGGGATCAGGATGCCTTCGTCCTTGCCCAGCTCCGCCAGGACAACGTCGCCCTCGCTGTAGAACCTCACCCTGCCCTCCAGGACCAGGAAGAAACCATCACTGGATGTATGGCTGTGCAGCCTGTTCTCTCCCCCCTCCTTCACCAGTTGCATGTCCGCCGCAAGGCGGTCAGTCCTGCAGAGCATGGTGAGGTTCTTTGACCGATCATTGGACGGCACCTCGTAGCGAAACACCTGTGGTTCCAAGACGACTACCTCCTCAACAGGATGGGGCCAGGCACTCAGGTTGCCAGCCTATCGCACGCACTGATGAGCGCGGGCTACGTCGCGTCAACCTCATCCAGGAAGGCCAGCACGGCCTCCTCGAACGCTATCGGGTTGTCGCCGGGAACGCGATGCCCCGCGTTCGCGACTTCTACGAGCCGGCTGTTGCCGTTGCGCTCCAGCATCCGCTCTGCAACCTCGCTGCTCAGCACGTCGCTCTGCTGCCCACGAACGATGAGCGTGGGGCAGGCGATACGCTCCCAGAGCTCCCAGCGGGACGCGGAGTCCTCCCTCACACCCTGACGTTGAGCGCGACGGGCCGGGTCTCTGAGGACAGGGTCATACTTCCACGTCCATTTCCCATCGGGGCGCTGCATGAGGCTGTGCCGCAGGGAGCCTCTGATCTGCCACTCCGGGCGGAAGGGGCTGTACTCAATAACACGCTGGACGAACTCCTCGTACGTGTCCAGGACGTCCTTCTGGACGACGAAGTTATTGACGGCTCGTTCGCCGCCCCGGGCAGGCTCCGGGCCTACGTCAACAACGACCAACGCCTTGACCCTGTCCGGATGGGTGGCTGCATAGGCCACCGAGTTACTGCCACCCATCGACAGCCCGATAAGGACAAATCTCTCCATACCGAGGTGGTCTACGAAGCTCCCCACGTCCCCGACGTAGGACGTCCGGTCGTACTCCCCGTCTGGCGCCCACGCGCTGTCGCCGTGGCCGCGCTGATCGAGAGCGATGACACGATAGCGAGTGCACAACGCCAGGGCGGTGAAGTCCCACATGTGAGCGTTCTGGGCGGCGCCATGCAGGCACAGGAGCCAGGGCTTGTCTTCGCTGCCCCAGTCCAGGTAGTGGAGTCGGATGCCGATGTCTGCGTAGCGGCTGACGGGCAACCTGTGGTCCGCGATCGTGACTCCCACGGTGGCTGCTGCTTCATGCAGTGACAATTCGTTGCGTGTCGTCAATTTGTCCTCCGGCGGGGCCTCTCGTGGTCGGCTCCGGCCTCAGCGTCCCTTGAATTCAGGCTTTCGCTTCTCGGCAAACGCCTGCAGCCCTTCCTGGGCATCTTCGGTGCCGCGGCCTATGTGTCCCAGCAATTCCGACATGCGGATGGCGTCCCTGAAGGACATCTCACGCGACCTGTAGACGATCTCCTTGACCGCTTTCACGGCAAGGGGAGGGCTGGCCGCGATACGGTTGGCGAGATCGAATGCGGCTTCCAGCAGTTCGTCCTGCGGCACGACTCGATTCACCAGGCCCCACTGAAGCGCCTGATCGGCCTTGACCCGGTCACCGGTGAGGAGCATCTCCAGCGCCGCGCCCAGCGGAATAAGACCGGGGAGGCGCTGGGGCGCACCCATGCCGGGAGGAAACCCATACTTAATCTCAGGGATGCCGAACTCCGCATTCTCTGAGGCGATGCGTATATCGCAGGCGAGCGCCAGCATGCAGCCGCCCCCGATGGCATAGCCGTTTACGGCGGCGATGATGGGTTTTCGCAGTTCCAAACCGTTGATGATGGTGAGGGGGCTCGGGTCCCAAACAGAACTCGGTCCTCCTACACGACCGGACCGGGCAGCGTTCTTGAGGTTCCCACCCGCAGAGAAGGCCCGCTCGCCAGCCCCCGTTATGATGGCGCAGCGGAGTTCGTCGTCTGCCGCGTAGTCAGCCAGGCGATCGTACAGCAGTTCCGTGGTCATCCCCAGGTTGAGGTCGTTGTCGCCCTCCATCGTGAGGAGTGCAACGTACCCGTGCTTCTCATAGTGGACCTCGGCCATCACGGCACCTGCTTTCGTCGGTGGTCGGCGTACGCTGAGTTGGGGCTAGACCACGCCTGCGGTGCGCAGCCCTTCGACCTCTTCGGTTGAGTAACCCAGACCACTCAGCACCTGGTCCGTATGCTCACCCAGCAGAGGAGGCGGCCGGTGTTCCACAGGGTCAACCCCCGACATGGTGAATGGAGGAGCGAACGAGAGCACAGGCCCCATCTCGGGATGGTTGACCCTGACGAACATGTTGTTCTCCACCATCTGGGGTTCGTAGAAGACCTCCTCACGCTCGAGCACCGGAGCGACGGGGACATCCGCCTCATCGAGCAGCTTGAGCCACTCCTTCGAGGGCCTGGTTTCGAACACTGCCTCGATAACCGGGTATATCTCCTCGCGGAATTCCCTTGTGCTGTTGTTGGGAAGCTTCGCCCGGGGGTCTTCTGCTATGTGCGGCAGGTCGAGCACCATGCATAAGCGGTAGAACTGCGCCGGACGGAGGGCGGTCACGTTGACGTAGACATCATCAGCACACCGGTAGATGCCGTAGGCAGGCATCTCAAGTTCGCGTACGGGCTTGTCCGAGTTTTCGAACTTGACCAGGTTGGTCATCTGCATAGCTATCGCAGCGTGCAGGAGCGATGTCTCAATCAATTGTCCGCGTCCGGTCTTCTCGCGCTGGAGGAGTGCCAGCGTGATGGCGTAGCCCAGCAGCATCGGTATCGACGGGTCCGAGAGGAAAATACCCGTGCTCACCGGCACACCGTTCTCCCAACGCCGGTACTGTGCGCCTGAGAATCCCTGGGTCAGCCGGTCGTAGCCGGGTTTGCCTGCGTACGGGCCTCTACTGCCGTACGCACTGATAGATGCGTAGACGAGCCGGGGGTTGATCGCCTGGACCGATTCGTAGTCCACTCCGAGTTTCTTCGCTGCGGGGAGACGCATGTTTCCGATCAGGATGTCGGATGATTCGGCAAGTTTCCTGAATACATCCTTGCCTTCGGGAGCGGCCAGGTTCAACGTGAGGCTCTGCTTGTTCCGGTTCTGCACGACGTAACCCGTGCCGCCGTCGGAGGCCGGGTCGGCAGAAGCGGACCGAGGCGGGGGTTCCACCCTGATGACCTCGGCGCCCTGGTCGGCCAGGTAGACCGCCGTGCCTGGGCCGGCTATGCCCGTCGTGAGGTCGATTACCCTTATTCCATCGAGTGCGTGAGGCATGGTCTCCTCCCCATCTGCAGCGCGCTCGGCAGTAGTACCCCGCGATGTGCCGCCGGACCCCTACAAGCCGTAGAGACGCCTTGCGTTGTCGCAGAGGATCTTGTCGACAGCCTGCTGGGAGATTTCGCCTGCGTCCACACGCGTCTGGAGCGCCTCCTGGAAGTGCCGCTCCTGGGACTGGTCAGCGTGCGTGTAGTCCGAGCCCACTACTATGTTGTCCTCGCCTGCGAACTTGAGGATGTATGGCAAATCTTCGTCCACCAGACAGGTGACGAAGATGTTCAACTCCCGAAGCGTGTCGTGCAGGGTGTTGAACCCGTCCGGCAGATCTGCGTACGTGAGCGTCCTGGAGGACGGCCCCAGGGAGCCCGGGTGGTCCATGCGCCGCCTTATCTGGTAGAGCTCGTGCGGTATCCAGCCCGCCGCGGCTTCGATGAACCCCCACCGGATGTTCGGGTACCGGTGAGGAAGCTTGCTGAGCACCAGCGATGTGAACGTCTCAGGCAGGTAGGCAAAGGGCACCCGTGGCCCACGGAAGTCGCCGTCTGTGCGATTCTCGCGAGTGTTCGGAATGCCGCTGCCGATATGCATGCAGACCGGCATCTCCAACTCCTCGGCGGTCTCCCATAGCGGGTCGAAGTACTCATCGGTGAAGTTATGGTCGGCTTCCCGGTTGCCCTTCTTGAAGATGCCAACCGCCCCGTGGTCCTTGGCCCACCGTACCTCCTTGATCGCCTCGTCCATGTCCATCAGCGGCGGGAGGCACAACCAACCCAACCGACCGTCGGATTCTCCGCACCTGTCCCCCAACCACCGGTTGTAAGCACGCTTGAGCGCCACGTCTCCTTCGACCTTCGTGGTGGGTTGAACGAGGAAGAGCGTAGGGTAGATAACCTGGGCTTGAACGCTGAGTTCGTCCATGTCCCGCAGTCGCGCCCCCACGTCGAGTAGTTCACGCGTTTCGACGGTGGTCATCGTCCTGGCGTCTTCCCGGTGCAGCCGCGGTTGGCGGTCACCGTCGATGACCCAGAATCGCTGAGTGGCCCTGCCTGGAGTGGGGTTGCTTGGGTAGCCGACGACGGGCTTGAACTGGACCTCGCTCGAGGCCATGTATTCCCATGTGTCCTCGGTCTCGTCGATGTGCGTATCTGCGTCTATCGTGGTGAGAGCTGTTGCGGTGGCCATGGGTATCCTCCTCACATCAGGTCGTAGTGTCCGGTTCCCAGCGGTTGACGCGCACGACGCCGTCCGCCTCCAGCGTTTCGATGCTGGCATCGTCGTACCCGATCCCGTGAAGCACTTCCAGTGTGTTCTCTCCGAGCAGGGGGGCGAAGTTACGGAACTGCACGGGCGTGTCCGAGAGATGGAATGGTGTGGCGAGTTGCCTCACTGTCCCTTCCATGGGGTGGTCCAACTCCCACACCATCCCGCGCTCGCTAGCGTACTTGCCTTCCAACACCTCGTCCAACTCGAGGACCGGCACAACGGCGATCTCCTCCGGGATCAGGGCCATCCACTCGTCGCGGGTCTTCGTGAGCATGTGCTCGCGTACCTTTCGTATAGCGTCGGCGTCACGGTCGGGCCGGGTATCCCGCATCTCAGGAAGTCCAACGGCGTCGCAGAAGGGGGCCCAGAAGTGGTTCTGGTAGGCAGCCGCGTTGCTTATGTATTTGCCGTCCTTGCAGCGGATGTTCCCTATGCTCGGCCAACCGCGATGGCGGTACGACTGTTCGCGGAAATAACCGGGCGCGGTGCCGTTGAGGATAGTGGTCCCTCCCTCAACGAGCGCAATGTCTACCTGTTGCCCCTTGCCTGTCCGTTCTCGTGCCATGAGTGCTGCCTGGATCGATATCACGGCGAGTGCGGCGGAGTAGCTGTCCACAGGCGTGAAGAGCATGTCTGCAGGCTCCGCGTCCTGTCCCGTGGTCATGGCAGTGAAGCCGGAATAACCCTGGGAGTTGCGCTCGTTACCCGGCCAGTTGGAGTAGCTGTTGCCGAACCCCCATCCACTCAGCGTAGCGTAGATGAGCCTGGGGTTGATCGCGCTCAGCGTCTCGTAGTCCGCGCCGAGGCGATTGTACACAGGCAGGCGGAAGGAGCCGAAGAATACGTCAACGTCCACAATCAGCTTATGGAGGATCGCCTGCCCTTCAGGCTTCTGAAGGTTGATGGCGATGCTCCGCTTATTACGATGTATGTGTTCCCAGGCGTTGCTTCTGAACTCTTCCTCAGCAACCTTTGGGTCTATTCCGACTCGCTCACGCGACTCGCGCGCAGCGGCCTGGTTGCGGTAAGCATTGCGGTCTGCAACGTCTTCCACCTTCAGGATGTCCATGCCCAGATCGGCCAGCATCCATGTCGCCGTCGGCCCGGGCACCAGACGGGTCACGTCAATCATCCGGTACCCTTCTAGCGGCAATGTCATCGATCCAGCCTCCTTTCGGACTATCGGATTCTGCCATAGGGCTGCCGCGATGGGCTCTGCAGCCTCGCAGACCAACCGGTCCACATCGAGAGCGGTCCTGACCCCACCTCGCCCTGTTGCTCTACGTCCCGCGCATCCTGGGGTCCAGCACGTCCCGCAGCGCATCGCCAAATACGGCGAACGAGAAGGTGAGCAAGGCCAGGGCCACGCCGGGGAAGATGGAGAGCCACGGTGCCAGCTCCATGTTCGTCTTGGCAGCCGACTGCAGCATGTTGCCCCATGAGGGTGTCGGCGGTTGTACTCCCAGCCCCAGGAAGCTGAGGCTCGCTACGATAACGATCGCCGCCCCCAGCTGCTGCGTGGCAAGCACGAACACCGGGGCCAGGCAGTTGGGAATCATGTATCGCGTAAGGATCCTCCACGTCCTTGCGCCGATGGCGACAGCCGCCAGGACGTAGGGCTCTTCCTTAACGCTCAGGGCCGAGGAACGGGACAGGCGTATCACCTTGTCGAAATAGTTGAAGGCGATCGCAAGGGTGACGTTCAGGAGCGACGGTCCCAGCGCAACGACCATGACCAGCACCACCACCAGTCCCGGGAAACCCATCATCGTGTCGATGAAGCGCTGCACAACCAAATCGAACTTGCCGCCGACGTAGGCCGACGTCACCCCTATCACCACTCCGACCGTAGTCCCGATGATGACTGACGCAAAGCCGACGAATAGAGACACCCTTGAACCGTAGATGATTCGGCTCAACTGGTCCCTGCCGAAGACGTCTGTGCCAGCGAGGTACTTCCAACTGGGCGGCTCGTAGCTCGCGCTGGGGTTATGCGTGTAGGGGTCTGCTGGCACGATCACCGGGGCCAGGACTGCTATCGTGATCATGAAGATGACGACGGCTCCACCGAAGGCGCCCAGAGGTTTCCTGCGCGCGAATCGCAGGATGCCTGACAGGATGGACAACGCCCTCCTGCGGTTCCGGGCGAAACCGGGGGACAGGATGTCGGCCGTTGGAGATATCGTGCTCAAACTGTCGTCCCTTTCGTGCGCATCGAGACTATTTCGCGAAGTCGATCCGGGGATCGATGATCTTGTACAAAAGGTCGACGATCAGATTGATGCCCAACAGGAAGAATACGAGCAGAAGGGTCAGGCTCTGGATGACCGGATAGTCCCGCTCCCTGGCGCCCGCGATGATTCCCTGCCCTATTCCCGGGATGCTGAAGATGTTCTCCAGTATCAGGCTCCCGCTTAGCAGGAAGCTCAGATAGAAGCCTGCAACCGTGATAACGGGGATGAGCGCATTGCGGAGCACGTGCCTTCCCAGAACAACGATCTCATGCAGGCCCTTGCTGCGCGCCGTGCGTACGTAGTCTTGCCGCAGCACTTCCAGCACGTTAGACCGGGTTATCCGCGTCATGAACGCGGTATAACCCCAGGCCAGGATCAGCACAGGCCAGATGATCTTGAGAAAGTGCGCGGTGGGGTCATCCCAGACCGGTCTGTAGCGCAGGGGTGGGCTCCACTGAAGCACGAGCACCATGAAGAGAAGCAGCATCAGGGCAAGCCAGAAATTGGGTATAGAATTGCCCGTAATGGTGAAGATGCGAATGACATAGTCAGGCCATCTATCCTGATAGATGGCGGCGAGGATGCCTAACGGGATCGAAACGATCATCGTGATGATGATGGTGTACAGGGCCAGCAGGGCAGTGACTCTGAGCCGCCGGGAGACCATCTCAGAGATCGGCTCCCTCGTAGCGAGAGACTCGCCACCGAACTGGCCGTTCATCATGCTCCATATCCAGGTCCCGTACTGAACGGCGAGAGGGTCGTTGAGCCCCAGGCTGGTCCTCAGCTGCTCGTACTGTTCCTGGGTGACGTAGGCCTGGTCCTCGTCCGAAAGGATCCGCGCAGCAACGTCCCCGGGAAGGACGCGCATGGCGCCGAAGATCAGGAGGGACGCGAAGAAGAGCGTGGGGACGAACAGCAGGATCCGCTTAGCAACGTAAGCCTTCATTCGCCCCTCCGCCCTTCTTCACATTCGTTCTTGGCCCCTACTTATCCAGCCAGGCGTACTGGTACGACGCATAGGTGGGCGGGTTCAGCACGAACGCGGTCTTTGCATTCTGGACGTAGCCCCGGGCGGGCACCAGGTTGAGACCCACCACCGAGTGCACCATCAGGACCTCGTCGCGATATATGTATTGCTCGATCTCGCGGAGTATCCGCAACCGGTCCTCGCTGTTCGTCACCGTACCGATCTCGGCTGCGAACTCATCGATCCTGGTGTCCTCATGCACGATGCTGGCGTAAGGACTCTCCGACTTCCTGCCGTACTGGAAGTTGATCGACGACGGCGTGCCGAGGTCCAGGGTTCCACCACCCCACGAGACTTCCCAGTCGGTGCCAGCCTTCGTCGAGTCGAATGCGGTAACGTCCATCACTTGGAGCTTGGGGTCGAGGCCCAGGCCATCCATCGCTCCGACCCACCACTCCATCTGTTGCACCTGGGTATCGGGCAGGATGATGGAGAACTCTAGCCCTTGAGCACCAGCCTCGGCCACGAGCTCTCGTGCCCTGGCCTGGTCGGCTGCCTTCGTGTCGGGGTTGAAACCCGGCCACTCCATGAAGTCCGGATTGGACGAGCGCACGTCCGAGAACCCGGCCCGAACACGGCCGTTCCCCTGCAGCAGCGTAGCGACAGCGGTCTGCCGGTCTACATACAGCGAGATGGCCTGGCGGAGGCGCTTGTCAGCGAATGGTCCTTCGATGACGTTGAACCCCATGCCGGCGCCTCCACCACCCGCTATCTCCATGAAGTAGACGTCCTCACCCAGGCTCTGCTGGTACAGCGGCACCTCTTCCGGCGTGACGTAGTAGCGAGCTCCCCTGGCGCCGACGTCGAGCTGTCCCGTCCTGAACGCCGCGTGGAACGCCGCCGGGTCAGACATGATGAAGTACTCGAGGCCGTCAAGGAACGGCAGTGCGTTCCCAGCGTCGTCTGTGCCGTAGAAGTCGTCGAACCGTTCGAGGACGACGTCGACTCCACGTTCGTAACTCACGAACTTGAACGGCCCGGCGCCGATGTTGCCGAGTTCAAGTGGCGCGGCTTCGAGGTTTCCTCCCTGGAACGCAGGTTCGAAGACATGCTTGGCGTGGAATATCGGTATCCGGTGCATCCCGAGGCTTTCGAGGTAGAAGGCGTCGGGGGAGTTCAAGGTGATGCGCACGCGGTTTCCGTCGATCGCCTCGACCGAAGCGATGTCGCCGAACTGACCCCTTGCGACGCCCGGCAGGCGCTCCTGGTCGCCTACCTTGTACCCGGAGATGAATAGCTCGAGCCACCACCGGAAGTCCTCGTTGTTCATCGGAGCGCCGTCGTGCCAGGTCAACCCGTCCCGGATCTTGAATGTCCATTCAGTGAAATTGTCGTTGACCTCCCAGCTCTCAGCGAAACCCGGGCAGATCGTTGTCTCGTCGTCGAAACAGGCCTGAACGAAGTTCCCCTCACCTGCGATGGCCGCGGTGATGGGCGTCAGGTTGTAGTTGGTGCTGCGCATGGTGTCCCATGCCGCTGGTGGGTCAGCCCGGTGTCCGATCCGGAGGATCCCTCCGTACTTCGGTTGGTCAACCGGGATCGGCGTGGCGGTCGGCGTTGCCGTGGGTTCCGCCGGCGCTACTGTGGGTGCAGGGTCCATGGACCCGCTCTCGGGGGGACTTGTCGGAGTCGGCTCCGGCGGAGGAGAAGTAGGAGTCGCGGTCGGCTCGTCAGACGAGCATGCGGCGATCACCGCAAGCAGTGTTGCCACTACCAGCGCCACAGTCAACGAAGTCAGAGAGCGCATCTTCCACCTCATGGTTATTCCTGGAGTCGCTCCGTCCGGTGACGCCATGGGCTACGTTGGCAACCGGACGGAACAGGGAACACTGGACGACCTGAGCCTCAACTTCCCGAGAGCAGCTCAGACGCCTTCGGACACGCCGCCGTTTTACTCCAACCACCGAAGAGTGTCAACAAAACGAAACCAGGAGGCCTCCAGCCCGGTATGGCCAACTCTCGATTGCACCGCTTCTGGCTTCTCCCTACAATCCCGTCACTTGCAAGGGGCATGGGAGAGAGTTGGCATCGCGCCCGGACAAATGTCTGTTGATACTGCACCCAACCTGTCGGACACGCAGCCGCTGATAGTGGCGGAGGCACTCTCAAAATTCTACCGGGGGTTCGCGGCCATAGAAGACATCAGCTTCACCATCTCTCAAGGTGAGGTCGTGGGCTTCCTGGGCCCTAATGGAGCTGGGAAGACCACCGCGATGCGGATCCTCTCTGGTTACATGCCTCCGTCCGCCGGCGCGGCGCGCATAGCGGGATTCGATACCGTTGAAGCGTCCCAGGAAGCCCGGCGGCGGGTTGGGTACCTTCCCGAGTCGGTGCCGCTCTACACCGACCTCACGATTCGAGGCTACCTCGGCTACATGGGGACCCTGCGCGGGATGACGGGACGGCGACTCAAACAGCGCATCGACGAAGCCGTCGAGACTGTCCAAGCCACCGATTACATCGATACTGCCATAGGCAAGTTGTCGAAGGGCTACCGCCAGCGTGTGGGCATCGCACAAGCCATCCTGCACGAACCTCCAGTGGTCATCCTGGACGAGCCAACGGTCGGCATAGATCCACTGCAAGTAGTCGAGACCAGACGCCTCATCCAGAGCCTCGGAACCGAGCACACGGTACTTCTGAGCACGCACATACTGCCCGAGGTGAGCATGGTGTGCGACCGGGTCATCATCATTCACGAGGGGCGCCTGGTAGCCGATGGCAATCCGGCAGAGTTGGCGGACAGCCTCGCCGGCGCCGTCGTCATCGAATCCGAAATAAGGGGCCCTGCAGGGCCGATCTCAGCAGCCCTCGCCCGGATACCTGGTGTAGTGAGCGTCTCGAGCGATGTCGATGAAGACATCGGCACCTACCGCGTAGAGGCGCAGCCCGGTTCGCCTGTCCACGAATCGATCGCAGCGGTCGTTGTGGCAGCGGGTTGGGTCCTCCTGCGTCTGCAGCGAGCTCCGATGACGTTGGAGGACGTATTCGTGCAACTCACCGAGGAAGACCCTGTTGCCCATGCGTAGGGTACTGGCCATCACCTACCGCGAGACGCAGGCGAACTTCGTATCCCCGATCGCCTACGTCATCGCCCTGGTATTCGTATCGCTGACCGGTTACTTCTTCGTGGACGCTATGTCAGCTTCGGCGTTCCCCGAGGCAACCGTTGAACCGTACGTGGGCCGCGCCACATTCATCCTGGCACTACTCGGCCCGTTGCTGACGATGCGGCTGCTGGCAGAGGAACGGAAACTCGGCACGCTCGAATTGCTGATGACTTCCCCTGTCCGGGACTGGGAAGTTGTCATCGGCAAGTTTGCGGGAGCGTTTGTGGTCGTCATCTCAGCCATCGCGCTCACATCGGTCTACGTGGGCCTGCTGTTTCTCTACGGGAATCCTGATCCAGGCCCCATATTCACCGCCTACATAGGCCTTGCGCTCTTTGCCGGGGCAGCGCTGGCTGTAGGGCTGTTCACGTCATCGCTGACCAGCAACCAGATTATTGCGGCGGTGTTGTCATACGGCATCCTTGCCCTGTTGTCGGTCATCCACCTCGCCGCGGACCACGTCGGCGGCGCACCCGCAACGCTCCTCCGTGAACTGTCTATGGTGGTCCACTTCGAAGACTTCCTACGAGGCGTGCTCGACCTGCGCCATGTCGCCTACTACATAAGCGTCGTGGTCGTCCTCTTGTACTTCACCACCCGGACGCTCGAACTCGGGCGCTGGCGATAGGCGCGAAGCATGAGTCTCCGTCCACGCCGACCCACCTCAGAAGACGACGCGGCACGCGGCACGCGGATGCCGCCGGGCATTCGGGGGCCACTCGCATACGTGGGCACCTTGCGAGGGGCTTTGGTGACCGTTGGCATCTTCGCGTCAGCGGTCGGTCTCGCGACTGCCGCCGTGTTGCCCGAGTTGAGAAGCCTTGGGCTGGGGATATTCGCAAGCGGCGCCGCTGCTTTGACTTTCCTTGCCATGGCCACATTGATGCGGCCATATCACAGGGTGGCGCGCCGTACACAGCGGTACGAGCTCGCGTCGCTCGTGTCGGTGCTGGCGCTCACGGGAATAGTGGCGCTCTTCAACTACGTCATCGTGCAGAGCGACGTGGTCGCGGACCTGACCGCAAGCGAACAGTACACCCTGGCCCCGCAAACACTGGACACCCTCACGGAACGGCTTGACGCTCCCGTAGAGGCGACCGCGTTCATCGTCGACGACTCCAATGCGGTGACACCCCTCGAAGCGCTGATAGCTGAGAGAATGGTGGACTACCTGCGTGAGTTCGAACGAAGGTCGGGCGGGCGATTCTCCTACCAGGTCATAGACCCGGAACGATTCCCGGACATCGCGTACAGCAAGGAAGTCACGCAGTGGCCCTCGGTGGTGTTCGAAAATGCCAATGCAGGGACGCGCCAGAAGGTCGTGGCCACCTCCAACCCCGAGCAGGAATTCCTTACCGCTCTTCTGGTAGTCCTGGGGCTCAGCCAGAAGTCCATCTATGTATTGGACGGCTACTCATCGTGGGACCTGACCGATCAGAACGACCCTGATGCCCCACAGACGTTGGGTTTCGCGCTCCGAGGTCTGGAAGGCGATAGCTACAACGTGGGGGTCCTGAACCTCATTGAGGACCCTCGCATCCCCGACGATGCATCGCTGATCATCGCCGCTGCGCCGGACCATGAATTGGGGATCGAAGACGGCACGGCGCTGAACGCCTACCTGGAAGGAGGAGGCAGATTGCTCGCGCTTTTGCAACCGGATCTCCCTGGTTCATGGCGCGCGCTGATCGCACGATGGGGCATCGACGCCCTGGAGGGTTACGTCATTGACCCCGACAGCCACGTCGCCGGCTCCGAGTGGGTGCCGCTCGTGGGGAACGAGGGGTACGCGTCCACCGAGGTTACTTCTGAGGCGAGCACCACTTTCTTCCCCAGCCTCGCCCCACTCTGGGTGGTCCGCGCGCCGGAGGATATGCCCACTCTGGTGGACCTGAAACCCATAGCTCTCACCTCGGAGAACAGCTTCGCGTCCGACAGAATCGAGCGCGTACGGAGGCTGTCCACCGACCTCGGCGGCCCGTTCATGGTGGGAGTTATCGCCCGCGTGCGCGGGCCGGTGGACCGGCCTGTCCCTGCATCCGCGCCAGTCACCACCGTTGGCGTGTTCGGCGATGCTGACTTCGTCTCCAACCGCTACTTCTACGCTTTTTCCAACAGCGACCTGTTCCTGAATACTGTCAACCACATAGCCGGAGATGACGCACTGGTCTCGATACGGCCCAAGCCAACGGTGTTTCGAGAGATGGCCATGACTCCTCGCGAGTTGGAAATCGTTCGCTATATCGGCTGGTTCCTGCTCCCGCTTCTGGTCGCGCTCTTTGGTTCTGCCGTGTGGTGGGTGCGGCGCTAGCGGCATGGCCAGGAGCGCGATCTCACTGCTGATCGGACTGGCCGTAATAGGTGCGTACGTGCTCGCACAGGTGCTGAACGAGGACCCGCTACCGGTCCCCACAGAGACATTCATCTACTCCATCAATGAAAGAGACATCACCAGCGTGGAGATCACCCACAACGGGGATACGCGGCGATTCGAATGGGACGAGAGATCAGGTGAATGGGTGTTCGACGATGTAGAACGCTCGCCGGTGGCGCAGGACCGATGGGGTGGCATCCCGCTCCTGCTCTCCGGGCCTCGTGTGCAGCGCGTGCTCTCCGTAGACCAGGCGGACCTTTGGCGCTACGGGCTCGACGAACCTCTGACATCGATCAGGCTTGGCTTGTCGGACGGGCTGCGGCTCACAGTCCATGTCGGCATACCCTCTCCTGACGGCGAGAACGATTACGTCGTGAGGGAAGGCTCACCGCAGATCGTCCTCGTCGATCGGAGCTGGCACGAGGTATTGGCCAGGCTCGTAACCGCCCCGCCGTTCGCGTCTAGACCTTGATGCAAGCCGCCCAGTGCCCCGGAGTCACCTCTCGCAACCCCGGCATCGCGGCCCGGCATTCTTCCGTCATCAGGGGACAACGAGGGTGGAAGACACAGCCGATGGGCGGGTTCAGCGGACTTGGAATCTCACCCTTGACGAGCATGCGTTTGCGCGTCGCTTCGATGCGCGGGTCGGGGATCGGCACTGCGGACAGCAGTGCTTGGGTATAGGGGTGCAAGGGATTCGCGTAGAGCTCTTCACTCGGCGCGATCTCGACGATGTGCCCTAGGTACATCACAGCGATGCGGTCTGCGATGTGCCGGACGACCGACAGGTCATGGGCGATGAAGAGGTAAGTGAGATTGAACTCTTCCTGAAGCTCCTCGAAGAGGTTGATGACCTGAGCCTGGATCGAGACGTCCAGGGCAGAAACAGGCTCGTCGCAGACGATGAAAGAGGGGTTGAGCGCCAGGGCACGAGCAATGCCGATCCGTTGCCGCTGGCCTCCGCTGAACTCATGCGGGAAGCGATTTCCCATGGAAGGGTTGAGCCCGACCACGTTGAACAATTCAGCGACACGCTCCTGCCTCTCCGCCTTACTGGCCACAGAGCGGTGCACGACCATAGGCTCGCCGATGATCTGGCCTGCAGTCATGCGCGGGTTGAGCGAGCTGTACGGGTCCTGGAAGACGATCTGCATGCGCTCCCGCATCTTTCGCATCTCTTCCGCGTGGATGGTCGTCAGGTCCCTGCCCTCGAAGACAACCTGACCACCGGTTGGCTTGAAGAACTGCAGGATGGCTCTGCCAGTTGTGGTCTTCCCGCAGCCGGATTCACCCACCAGCCCCAACGTCTCGCCGCGTTTGACAAAGAAGCTCACGTCGTCGATGGCCTTGATGTGCCCGACTGTCTTCGGAAACAACGCTCCCGCCGTGACGGGGAAATACATCTTGAGCCCGCGCACGTCCAGCAGGACATCCTCTCCGCCGTCTGCGCCTGCTCCACCCGTGCCCTCAGCCTGAGCCTGCATGTTGTCTCCTCTTCAACAGCTGTGGGAAGACACCGGCGGCAGCTGATCGCTCACCCAACACGCTGAGGAGTGCCCGTCGCCGGCATCGACCAGGGGAGGAATGTCCGCGCTGCAACGTTCGATAGCGAACGGACAGCGCGGACGGAAGGAACATCCCCCAGGGAGGTTGCTCAGATCGGGGGGCTGTCCCTCTATCGGCTGCAGTTTGGCGGTGCGCGCCTGGTCAGGGCGCGGGACGGAGTTCATCAGCCCTCGCGTGTAGGGATGCCTGGGATCGATGTAGACCTGCTCCGCCGTTCCGCCTTCCACCACGCGTCCCGCATACATGATGTTCACAGAGTCCGCATATCGCGCAACCACGCCCAGGTTGTGCGTGATGATGATGAGCGCCATACCGAACTCAAGGGTCAGGTTTTTCATGAGTTCGAGTATCTGGGCCTGTATCGTTACGTCCAGGGCCGTGGTGGGCTCATCAGCGATCACCACCTTCGGTTGGCAGGAGAGCGCGAGTGCAAGCATCACCCTCTGGCGCATTCCGCCACTGAGATGATGTGGGTATTGACTGAATCGCCGTTCCGCATCCGTGATCTCCACCAACTCCAACAGTTCGATCACCCTGGCCTTCGCCTGCCGCCCGTTCATGCCCATGTGCAATTCGAGGATCTCAGAGAGCTGCCGCCCCACCGTCAACAGTGGGTTGAGGGATGTCATGGGCTCTTGGAAGACCATGGATATCTGCTTGCCTCGGACCTGGCGCATCTCCGAGTTAGAAAGCTTAAGCAGGTTGGTTCCATTGAAGAGCACCTGGCCGCTGCGCACTCTGCCCGCCGACGATAGAAGGCCCATGATGGAAAGTGCGCTCACGCTCTTGCCACAGCCGGACTCGCCAACGATCGCAAGCGTTTCGCCCAGATCAACTCCGTAAGACACACCGTCTACAGCTCTCACGATGCCTGAATCGGTCGTGAACTCGACGTGTAGGTCGTCAACCTCCAGCAAGCGCACCATCGGCATTCCTTTCTCCCTGGGTAGGCGGCAGCGAAAGGGCTCGAGCAACTCTACTCGGTTGAGGCCGGTAGATTATCCCTCACATGGTCAACAACCCACCGGTAGTCCTCGGAGTCGAAACTGAGTTCCACGCTCTGCCGGTCCCATTCTTCGTCTATCCACGCCTGGAGTGCCCGACCCCTCAGTTGCTCGACCATCTTTTCGTTTTCGATCTCACGAACTGCCGGGCTGCTGATGATGCCGATCAGGTATGTGCCCGTCCGGAGGTAGACCGGGCCCAGCAATTCGCCCGGCCCGGCGCCCTCGTCGAAGAGGTATTGGTCGAGCCGGGGGAATGCACCACGAGGCACCCATCCAACGTAACCGGGTCGACCAGGGCTTGTGAAGAACACGTCCGAGTTCAGCGAAGCGGCCACGCTCTCGAACGGCTCTCCGGCCTCGAGGAGAGCGAGTACACTCCCTACTTCCTCAAAGTCCGGAGGCAGGACGATCCAGGCAATCTCAACCTGTTCGGCCACCCTGGCAATGCGGTTCCCAAGTTCATTCCTCATCCCCTCGCGCAGTATCTGGACTCGCACGAGGTCGCGATACTCGTCGTCGCTTATCCGTCCCCTGGTCAGGAACCTGTTGTACTCCTCCTGGAACTCCTGCTCTATCCGCTCGTCGTTCGCATCAGCCGTGGTGTAGCCCGCCACGAATCTCCGACGAAGAGCGTCGTCCACGTCGTAATCGGAGATCCGGGTGCCGAACCGCGCGGCAGCATGCCGTATCAGTTCGTCTTCCAACATGGTGCGAAGCACGTCCAGGGGATTGCCGCCAACCGTGGGTGTGCCTGTCTCCGCAAGATTGAGGCGGGCTACTGCCTGCATGCGGTCTGCCACGTCGCCGATCGTCAAGGCCGGCTCTCCGCCGATCCGTCCCACCCACACTTGCGTGGGTTGTATGTAGACGCGGTAGTAGGAAACGGCTGGAACAACAACAATCGCAAGCAACAACGCCAGCACCAGCAGACCTACCCAATGGCGGCTGGGCGGGCGCGAGACGTCAGAGGATCCGAAGCGACGGCGCGCCGAGGCACGTCCTCCCGGTTGCCGCGGTAAGACGACCTCCTCCCGCGAAGCGCTCGAACCTACCGCCCGAGACACGTAACGTCGGACCGCTGCTCCCAGGTGAATCATTCCCTCGCCCCAGGCCGATGGACGCGCAAGTTCGAGTCACGTGACGCGCTCCGTCTCAGTTGGCATCGTGGAGGTCGCCCTGCAACTGGGAGCGTGTGAATCGGTACACGTGGCACCCCCGGGGAGACTCGAACTCCCGCCACCGGCTCCGGAGGCCGGTGCTCTATCCACTGAGCTACGGGGGCATGCGCTCAGTATAGCGTACATGGGGAACGTCTGAACTCATCGGACGTCTACTCCAACGCTCGCCGAACTTCATCCAGTTTGAGGAGCCCTCCACCGTGCGTACACAAGGCATTGTCAGCAACGTTGGCGTATCGCTCGATGGGGCGTGATGGTGTATGCTTACACGGAGCGCTCCGAGAGAGCGCCGGAATCAGCCATGCACCGAAGCGGCTGTACAAGCGCGTCGAAAACTATTGACCTGCGTTTGCCGCCTCACTATGATTCATGGCGATTGTTCGTAAAGGACTTGATGGTGGTGGGCTTCACAGGAGAGAAGCTGACCTCCAGATGGCCACCTCGTACGATTTGGAAAGGGGGTTCGATGAACCGCTTCAGCCTCAAGAGCATGTCCCTGGTACTCCTCGTGGCAATCTTCGGTCTGGTGTTGGCCGCATGCACGGGTCCTGATGGCCCCGCTGGCCCCGCTGGCGCTGCTGGCGCTGCTGGCCCTGCTGGCCCACAAGGCCCTGCCGGTGCAGACGGTGCAGACGGTGCAGACGGTGCCGCTGGTGCGGATGGTAGCCCCGGTGCTCCCGGTGCTCCCGGTGCTCCCGGTATTCCCGGCGTCCCGGGCGTTGACGGCGACTCGTCCACTGCGGGCGTTGAGCTTATGCGCAACAACTTCTCGGCTGACCTGCCAGTCAGCACGACTGCCGTGCTAACCGGCTTCGAGCCCGGCGAGAACGTCGAAGTAACCCTTATGGCCGGCGACGGCAGTTCGACATCGCTTGGTTCAGCAACCGCGAATGACGGTGGAATAGCGGACGTCGATGTCAGGCACGACGGCTTGGCCGCAGGCACGTACGCGGTCGAGGCTGTCGGCGACGGCGGTGGCAAGGCCAGCGCCGCGATCTTCGTCAAGTAACCCCCCCAACCAGCAGGTACAACAAGAAGAGGCCCGGATACGTCCGAGGCCTCTTCTTGTTGTGCCCGGAACAGGCCACTCAGGAAGGCCAGTCTCTGGCGTTGCGGCGGGTGCCAGCGAAGCTCCGAAGCTATGACTGCTCCTGGAACGCTCCAGGAAGACGGCGGCGGCGATCCCCGGACAAGTCCTACAAGACTCGAGCGGCTGCATAGCCGACTGCGACAGCGGCGAGGCCGAGAGCGACGGTGAGGAGGACGTTCGCGGCGGCGGAGAGGTACGCGGCGTTGCGCAGGAGGGTAAGGGTGTCGTTGGTTATAGCGGAGAAGGTGGTGAACCCGCCGAGCACGCCGACGAACAGGAAGAGCCGCGCACCCGGTCCGAAGAGCTGGCGCGTCTCCGCGAGTCCCGCGAGGACGCCGATGAGCAGCGAGCCAACCACGTTGACGGTAAGCACTCCCCAGGGGAAAGACGGCTGGCCGGCAAGGCGCGACACGCCGAGGATGACGCCGTAGCGTGTCGCAGCCCCGATGAAGCCGCCCATGCCGACGAGGAGAAGGTCAGTCATGGCCGCGGGGCTGGGTCCTGCGGAACGTGAGCGGATCGTGCTGCTCGCTGCCGTAGAAACGGAGCCAGAAGTCGCTCTTGCCGGGGAAGTCCATGTAGAGGCCGAGGTGCGCCCCCCCGAGGACGTGGAGGTGGCCGTGCGGCTGAGACTGCATCGCGTCAACACCGAAGTTGGAGACGATGCGGAATCCGCTGGGCGCATCGGACTCGCCGAGTTGCACGGCGAGTTGAGCCGCGCGGGGGAAGAGTGTCGAGTGCCAGAACTCGCGCTGGCTCATGTGCATGACGGGCGCGACGAGATACATGATCGGCGCCCAGTCCAATGCGTTTTCGAATGCGATGAGCTCGTCATCCTGGTAGCGGATGCGCCGGGGGAGTGCGCCCGAGGCGATGCCGCAGAAGGCACACTCGCCGGTTGTGTCGTTGGAGTACGCCGCGTCCGCGCGCGCGGCGCTGGCGTCGCCAGCCTCAGACATCGCGGCGGCGTTCCTGCCGGACGCGTCCGGTCTGGCGGTAGTCCGGTGCTGTGATGGGCACCTCTGTGACCATCCGTGCGTCGTTGAGGCGCGAGGCGACGGGGTCAGACGGGCCGGACGGGAGGGCGCGCATGGTGATGATGGTGGGAAGCCGGGCATTATGCCGGTGGACGATGATCTGGTAGAGCTTCTCGTCCGCCCATGCGGTGGAACTCTCGGAGCCGAGATCGTCCATGATGAGCAGAGGTGCCTGCTTGATGCGATCGAAGAGCTCGTCGTAGGTGACGCGGCTGTCCGGACTGAACGTGTAGCGGAGGTGGTCCAGCAGGTCGGGCACGAAGGCGAAAAAGACATCGCCTCCCTGTTCGATGTGCCGGTTGGCAACCGCGACGGCGAGGTGCGTCTTGCCGCAGCCGGGGCCTCCCACGAGAACGAGCCAGCCCTCCGGCCCCTGCGAGAAGGCGCGCGAGGCATGGAGCGCAGCAGCGAGCGTCTCCCTGTCCACCCTGGTGCGAGCGCGCCCTTCCGGTTGGAAGGAGTCGAATGTCATCTCCCGGAGCATCGCGTGGGGTATGCCTCCAAGACTCACGGTCCTTGCGGCGGAAGCGCCCCCCATGTCTATGACGAGCGCGTTGCGCGGGTCGGTCAGCTTGCTCTGTAGGCGTCCGTCCAGCCGTTCCAGCGGAACGGAGGATGTGAGGATGGTCGGAAGGCCATTCAGGTAGCGGTGATTGACAACCTGGAAGAGCTTCTCCTCAGCCCAGGGCGTGCCGTTGTGTGCGCCGATGTCGTCCAGGATGAGAACCGGGACGTTCTTGACCTGCTCGAACAGCTCATCGTGAGAGAGCTCAGCGTCGTCGGCATACCCGCCCCGGAGTTGGTCGAGGAGGTCCGGGACGAAAGTGAAGAGGACGGGGTGGCCCTGCAGCATGAGGCGATTGGCGGCGGCGGCGGCGAGGCAGGTCTTGCCGGTGCCGTGGCCGCCGGTGAGCAGCAGTGAGCCTATGGGCTGTTCGGCGAAGGACTGCGCCGCGCGGAATGCGGCGTCGTAGCGGGCGTTCGCTTCGGGGCCAACGCCGGGACCGCTAGTGGCCAACGTCTCAAACGTGACGGCGTGCAGCACGCCGAGGTTGCTGTAGCGCTGGAGCCGCGTGAGGCGGTCGGTCTCGCTGCGGCGCACCTGGCAAAGGCACGGGAAGGCGCGCCCGAAGTCCGGGTGGCCGACTGGCACGTCGCGGCGCACCCAGCCCTGTCCCCCGCAGGTGGGGCACACGTCGACAACCGCGGACTCTGCGTCGAGCTGCTGCACCCAGTCAGGAACGGCGGCGACGTTCGAGAAGTTCCGCTGCTGTAAGCGCCTCAGTATGTCTCCCAGGCTTTCCACTCTGCCTCGTGCCCTTCCCATCTCGCTTCCAGCGCTCAAGCACTGCTCCGATGTAGCGCCAACTGCGAGCGTTGGCCGCAACCGCCTCGTGGACCGCATCCTCCACCCACCCGGAGGGGTACTCCTCCTCGGCGGCGCGGAGTTCGTCGGCGACCAACGGAGTCAGCATACCAATGTTCTCTTCGTAGAGCCGAAAGACGTTCGGGCGTTCGGATGGACGTCCAACCGCCACGTGCCCCGGAGCGGAACCGAACCGCCCGGCGGCGCGTTCATTCTGAGGCGTGCGTAGCAACAGCCATCCTGCGGATTCGATGAGTGTACCTCGCTCCACGGCGAGCGCGATGCCGCGTTCGATCTCATCCGCTGAACCGATGGCATCGAGCAGGACGGCATCCGCCCGCAGTGTAGAGACGGGCACGCGTTTCGGTGCGCCGCTCTGCTGGGCCTCGTGCCAGAGAAAGCGCAGCGTGCACTTCAACTCGGCGCAGTCGGCTATGTCGACCAGGAGGGACGACAGCAGGGACGCAGGCACCGGCAAACGCTTCGCGTCGGCGTCGAACCCGGTGAATACTGAGGCGGTCACAGGACCGCCGTTTCGGTCGCGAGGTTGAGGAAGCGCGAGAACTTGCCGTCGAAGAAGAGATGGATGGTGCGGGTGGGACCGTGGCGGTTCTTTGCGATGACGAGCTGCGCGAGATTCTCCGGGTACGGGTCAGTTGGATGCCGCGACTCCCACTGCTCGGGCGACATGTACTTGTCGTCACGGTGGATGAAGGCCACAACGTCGGCGTCTTGTTCGATGCTGCCGGACTCGCGCAGGTCGGAAAGTTGGGGATGGTGGTCGGGGCGTTGTTCGATTGCGCGGGAGAGCTGGGAGATGGCGATGACCGGGACGTTGAGGTCTCGGGCGATCGCCTTGAGCTGCCTTGTGATGTCGCTCAGCTCCTGAACGCGGTTCTCGCCACGGTTCTCGCGCCCGGAGATGAGCTGGAGGTAGTCGACTATGACGATGTCGATGCTCCTGCCGGTGTGGAGGCGACGGAGCTTGGAGCGCATCTCCAGGACGGTCTGCGCGGGGGAGTCGTCCATGGAGATGGCGAGATCGGACAACTCACCGATGCCGTGTATGACACGGGCCTGGGCGGTATCGCCGAGGAGGCCGATGCGCAGGAGGTGGCTGTCCACTTCGGCCTCGGCGGAGAGCAGACGGAGTGCAAGTTGCTCGCGGCTCATCTCCAGGCTGACCACGGCGGCGACTGCGCCTTGCCCCGCCGCGTTCCGGGCGATGTTCATGGCGAGAGTCGACTTGCCGAGCGCGGGACGCGCGGCGAGGATGAAGAGGTCGCCGCGCTGCAGGCGTCCCAGGGCGTTGTCGAGGTCGATGAAGCCGGTGGGGATGGGCGCAACGCCGTGGTCCAGCGGCGCCGTATCGGACGCCTCTTCGAGGTACTGGTCCAGCACCTCGCGAATCATCACGAAGTCGCGTGTAACGTGCGTGTTGCGGACGCGGAAGAGGATGTCCTCGGCCCGCTCGAGCGCCTGGTTCGTGTCGGGCGAGTCCTCGTAACCGATGGCGGCGATGTCGCCTGCGGCTTGGATAAGCCGGCGCATGGTAGCGGTACGATTGACGATTCGCGCGAAGTGCTCCGCGTGGACCGAGGTGGGAACGGCGGCGATGACATGGCTGAGGTAACCGGGGCCCCCGACCTCTTCCAGCCGCTCCCTGAGCGAGAGCTCGCGGGCGACGCTGATCTGGTCAATGGGTTCGCCGCGGTGGTAGAGCGACTGGCAGGCCTCGTAGCACCAGCGGTTGCGCTCGCGATAGAAGTCGTCCACGTTCACGAGCGGGGCTATGCGGTTTATCACCTCCCCGTCTATAAGGAGTGAGCCGATGACCGCTTCTTCTGCGTCCGCATCATGGGGTGGAAGCTTCTCCGCATACATCCTTCCTCGTTCCTACGGCTCCTCTTCCTCTCCGGTTATGCCGTCCCCGGGCTCGTCTTCGTCTTCTTCATAGTCGTCGTCGGGGGACTGGTCTTCTTCTTCGTAGTCGTCGTAGGCTGTCTCTTCCGCTTCCGCAGTGTCGCCGCCTTCTTCCGTGTCGGCGGCTTCGGTCCGGGCAGCCTCGTAGCCTTCCGGCACGACGGAAACGGTCACCTCGGCGGTGACCTCGCGGTAGAGGCGAATGCTGACAGGGTAGTCGCCGGGCTCGTGGATCGCGCTGCCGAGCAGCACCTGGCGGTGGTCTATGGAGCGGCCTGTCGCGGCGGAGAGCCGGTCCGCGATGTGGCGTCCGGTGACGGAGCCGAAGAGGCGTCCGTTGGGACCCACACGCACCTCCACGGGCACCTGGGTGCCTTCGATCAGCGCGGCAACCTCTCCCCATTCCTCGGAGAACTGGAGACGCTTCTGCCGGGCCGCTGCTTCGATGGCGCGTATCCGCTGCAACTGCCCCGGAGTAGCCGGAGCGGCAAGCCCCTTGGGCAGCAGGTAGTTCCGGGCGAACCCGTTCTTCACTTCTTTGACCTCACCTGCATCAGCAGCTCCGGCCACGTCTTCGAGAAAGATGACTTTCATCTCGCAATCCTCGCACTGGGTATGAGTCCGTGCGGACGCGCGGATCGCGCGTTCACACAGCAATGACCATACGGCCACTGGGCTGGCCGCACGTACGCTACATCATACCACCGGATGAGGTTCCTCCTCCGCGCCCTCGTTGCGCCAGGGCCCCTTGTCACAAACTGCGCCGCGGCGGATTGTGGCACAGCGACCCTGTCGACCCACCGCAGCGGAGTCCGCGAATTCTGGCGACCCGCGCGCTTGCGTTTTGGGGACGCCGGTGCTATGCGCCCAGCGCGCGCTCCAGGCCGCCGAAGAAGGCGTCCGCAAGGTCCGCGAGCGGTTCATCCACGAAGCCCGGAATGGCGAACCGCGTTCCCCCCACAACGCCGAGCCGCGCACACGGCACACCGGCTGCCCGTGAAGCAACCTCGACACGTACAACGTCCGCCTCAGCGCAGCTGACAACGGCTCGCGACGGCGTCTCGCCGAATAGTGCGGCGTCCCAGCGGCCTCCCGGCCAATGGCCCGCTCCCGTGAAGCCGACGCCTCCGATGACGGCGCTCTCCGCCAGCGCGACACCGAGTCCGCCGTCCGAGCAGTCGTGGGCGGAGGACAGCAGACGCTCGTGCGCGAGAGTGACGAGGAGCCGCTGCAGACGAACCTCGGCGTCGAGGTCGAGGGTCGGCTTACCCGCGACCGTTTCGTGTCCCAGCGCGAGGTATTCGCTGCCAGCGAGCGCGCCGCTGTCCGAGGGCGACGCGCCGAGCAGGAGGACGGCGTCGCCCTCGCCGGCAAATGCGGCGCCTAGCGCGTTGCGGGCGTCGTCCAGTAGACCGACCGCCCCGACTATTGGAGTGGGGTAGATGGCCTCGCCCTGCGTCTCGTTGTAGAGCGACACGTTGCCGCTTACGACGGGGACGCCGAGCGCGCGGCAGGCGTCGGCCATGCCTCGGATGCACTCCTCCAGCTGGTAGTAGACCTCCGGCTTCTGAGGGTTGCCGAAGTTGAGGCAGTCGGTGATGGCCAGCGGGGCTGCGCCCGAGGCGGCGACGTTGCGGCAAGCCTCGGCCACAGCCAACGCTCCGCCGGTGTAGGGGTCGAGCCAGGCAGTGCGCCCGTTGCCGTCCACGGCCAGGGCGAGCGCCTTGGGCATCTCGCGCAGACGGAGGACGGCGGCGTCACCCGCACCAGGCTTGACCATCGTGCGTGTCTGCACCTCGTGATCGTAGCGCCGGTAGACGACGCGCTTGCTCGCGACGTTGGATGATGCGATGAGATCACGGAGGATCCGGCCAGCCTGCGCCGGATCAGGGGCTGGGGGCATCGCAGCGGTGTGCAGGGCATCCAGGTACGCGGGGCGCGTCCCGCCGGGACGGTACTGTGGCGCCTCCACGAGCGTGGCTATGTTGACCTCGGCGGCGAGTTCGGGGCCGTCGTAGACCCTGGCAATGCCGTCGCCGGTGACGGTTCCGATGGCGGTGATCGGGACATCCCACCGGTCGAAGATGCGGCGGACGCCGTCCTCGTTCTCCGGCCTGGCGATGAGGAGC
>JAPOOH010000388.1 GCA_026713505.1 Chloroflexota bacterium
GAAATCGTGTCGATGTCCCACAGCGCCCGCGCACCGATGAACCGGTGGGTGCTCACCGCCACGTCCACCAGCGCGATGTCGCGCACCCTCCCGTCGATGGACACCTCCAGCACTGTCGATCTTCTCGTGACCTGCTCAGAGCCTACCGCTCCCGATGCCACCACTCCCGCGGCAATACCCGCCACTGTCCCCTCGATCATCCGGGGGAAGACATTGTTGGTGCCGGTCGAAATCGGTACGAGCGGTACATCCCCCGCACCCTTGGCAACTGCGCGATTCGTCCCGTCGCCGCCCAGCGTAACAATGCTGCCCACGCCCCGGTCTTGCATCGCCTCAGCCGCGCGGGTGGAGTCGCCCTCCTTGTTCGTGACGAGGATGTCGACGAACTCGACAGACAAGCTCTCAGCGCTTGCGTCCAGGCTGCCGCGGCCGAGCGCGTTCATATCCGGCATGAATACGACGCGTCGGATTCCCACCGACTCGATGCCCGCAAGCACCCTGCGGAGAATGTTCACCTTCTCCTGGTTGGTGACGAACCGCCCATGAGCTACGAGTCGCCGGATGTCCTTGCCCGCCGCCGGATTCGCGATGATGCCTACGGCTGGAGCCTGGCTACTCACCATCGTTCCAGCGACCGATCTCTTCGACAGCGTGAGCGATGCGGCGGCGCAGGGCCGTCGTCGACTGCGGTGTCCACTCATACACGCCGCGCCCTGTCTTGACCCCGTAGTCTCCGCGCTCGACCATTCGTGCAATAGCGGGCGGCACCTCCGTGGACGACTCGATGTCGGTCATGAGCTGCTCGCAGATTGCGTGCCACACGTCCGCTCCGGCAGCGTCGAACACCTCGAATGGTCCCGCCACGCCCAGCCTGCGACCGAGACCACTTCTGACCACCGTGTCGATGTCCTCCGGTTGCGCGACGCCGTCTTCCACAAGCGCGAAGCACTCGCGAAGAAGAGCGGCCTGCAGCCTGTTGGCGATGAACCCCAACGCCTCCTTCTTCAGCATGACCGGCTTCTTGCCCTGGGAAACAACGAGGTCGCGCACCGTCTCCACCGTTTCGGGCGAAGTGTCGCGCCCTCCTACGACCTCGACCAATGGGACGACGTGCGGTGGGTTGAAGTAGTGCATCACCACCACCCGCTCCGGATTCCGGGTGGCCTCGGCAATCTGGGACGGCAAGTAGGTCGACGTATTGCTGGCGAGGATGGTGTCCTCCCTGCAGATACTCTCCAACTCCCTGAACATCGCCTGCTTCACTTCCAGGTTCTCAACGATGGCTTCGACTACGAGGTCCGCGTTTTCCACCGCCGTCCGCAGATCGCCGGTGAACGTCATGCGGGACTCGACTTCGTCAACTTCCTGCGACCTTCCCAGCATTTCGAGGTTTTGCCGGATGCGTTCCCGCGCATCGGTCAGGCGCTCCTCGCTCACGTCATTCAGAAAGACCTGGCGCCCTGAGACCGCGAACTCCTGCGCGATGCTGTGGCCCATCAGCCCCGCCCCAACGACCCCTACGGTCCGTACATCTTCCGGGTTCATAGCAGCCCCTTAGTATTCGTAAGCTCCGGGAGGAGGGACATGCTCAGATGCGCGCCGCTCACGATGGCGGCGACCCGCTTCCCGCGTACCTCGTCCCGGTGACGGGCCATGGCCGCGATAGGCGTTGCCGCCGACGGCTCGGCCAAAACCTGCTCCATCTCCATCAACGTCTTCACTGCCGGGAGAATATCCGACTCCGAGACCGTCCACACGGCGTCAACC
>JAPOOH010000492.1 GCA_026713505.1 Chloroflexota bacterium
GAATCGCATTCTCTCCCTGGACGCTGACCGAGGCCTGGTCCGGGTGGAGTCCGGCATCCTGTGGGACGAGCTGGTCGGCGGGTTGCGGGCAAGGCAGAAGGACTGGTCACGCAAGTGGAGCATCGTGCAGAAGCAGACGGGTGCGGACAGGCTAAGCATTGGGGGTGCGTTGGCCGCCAACGGGCACGGAAGGGGGCTGAATTACTCCCCAATTGTTCAGGATGTCGAGTCGTTCGAGCTGGTGGATGCCGATGGCAATCTGCGTACCTGCAGCCGCAGCGAAACCGCTGAGTTGTTCAGTTTGGCCATTGGAGGCTATGGTCTTTTTGGCGTGATCTATTCGGCAACCCTGCGACTCATGCCCTCACACTCGTTGAGACGAGTTGTCGAAGTGACCGATCTGGACAGACTGCCAGGCAAATTCGCAGAGCGGATTGCGGACGGTTTTACTTACGGCGATTTTCAATACATGACAGACGAGGCCTCAGCCGGGTTTCTTCACAGGGGAGTTCTGTCGTGTTACCGCCCTGTTGCTGAGGTAAACGGTGCTTCAACGAAGCCGCCCGCCCATCTGCTCACGGAGGGGGACTGGCTGCGGCTGCTGCACCTGTCGCACTCGGACAAGGGGCGTGCCTTCGAAGAGTATTCCAGTTTCTACCAGCGAACAGACGGGCAGACCTACGACAGCGACACGTTCCAGTTGAGCATGTATATCGACCACTACCACGAGCAATTGGACCAGAGACTTTATGGCGGTTCGAAGTGCAGCGAGACTATCACCGAGCTTTATGTGCCCATCTCCAAGCTGGTTGATTTCATGGACTCCGCCGCGAACGAACTGAGACGGCGGAAGTCAAACATCATATACGGCACCATTCGCCTGATACGCGAAGACGATGAGACCTTTCTGAACTGGGCCAGGCAACCGTATGCCTGCATCGTATTCAACCTTCACTTCGAGCACGATGAGTCGTCAATCGCCAAGGTCGCTGATGACCTCAGATGCCTGATTGATCTGGCTGCAGAGCGGGACGGGAGCTACTTCCTGACCTACAACCGCTTTGCCACAGCGGAGCAACTGGCCAGGTGCTATCCGCAGTTTGAGGATTTTCTGGGTCACAAGGAGCGCCACGACCCGGACGGAGTGTTTTCCAGCGACTGGCATCGCGCGTATCGCCCTGCATCGTAGGAATTCGTTTCTCTTGCCAGCCCTCAAGCCGGTGGCTATGATTGCCGAAAGAAATCCAGCTACGAGGGCGCTCCATGTCTACAGTTTCCATAGACCATATCGCCATGCCAACGGCCAACGCTGAACGATTGATCGAGTTCTACAAGCGGCTTGGTTTCACCATCAACGACGAGGAAGAGTGGCGGTCGGGAACGGCCAATATCTTCTCGATCCAGGTGGGGGACTCCAAGATCAACGTGCATCCGGAAGGCTACGTGGCCGGGCTGAGGGGGCCGACGGCCATTCCCGGATGCGGCGACATCTGCTTTGTCTGGGAAGGTACGGTGGAGGAGTGTCAGGAATGGCTGGCAGAGGCCGGAGTTGAAGTCATTTTGGGTCCGTCGCCCCGCAAAGGCGGCAGGGACTTCGGCAGGGCGCCCTCGCTCAGCCTTTACGCCCGAGACCCGGATGACAACCTGCTGGAGTGGATGACGTACCTGTAGCTGAACATTCCATCCTGCAGCTCCTGTGCGAGCTCAAAGAGTTCGAGGGCTAACGATTACACTTGCTGCTCCTGTGCGAGCTCAAAGAGTTCGACGGCTAACGATTACAAAGGAAGGTGGACCCATGGCGCTGATGACCGGCAAGGAAGCCCTGGTGAGAATGCTCCAGGCGGAGGGTGTCGAATACATTTTCGGCAATCCCGGGACAAGCGAAACGCCGATGATGGACGCGCTGCCGGACTTTCCGGAAATAAAGTACATCCAGGCACTGCAGGAAGGAACCGCCGTAGGGATGGCCGACGGATATGCCCGGGCAACGGGACGGCCCGCCTTTGCCAACATTCACATTGCTGGCGGTCTCGCCA
>JAPOOH010000389.1 GCA_026713505.1 Chloroflexota bacterium
ATCCTCAACGACACACAGGAGATGGTGCTCGACTGGCTCGCCGCCGGGCTGGACCCTGAGCGCGCCGTCATCTTCGTGCAGTCCCACGTGCCGGAGCACCTGGTGCTGCACGGGCTGCTCAGCATGAGCACCCCGCTCGGCTGGCTGCTGCGCGTGCCGACGTTCAAGGAGCGGCTGCGCCAGATGGGCGAGGACGAGGAGCACGTGCCGTACGGGCTGGTAGGCTATCCAGTGCTGCAGACGGCGGACATCATCGTCTATAAGGCGGACAAGGTGCCGGTGGGCATAGACCAGGCGTCGCACATCGAGATCTCGCGGGAGATCGCGCGGCGCTTCAACCGGCTCTACGGCGAGACGTTCCCGGAACCACAGGCTCTGCTCACCGACCTGCCGATGATCATCGGCACCGACGGCTCGAACAAGATGAGCAAGAGCCTGGACAACCACATCGAGCTCGCCGCGACGGACGAGGAGACGGCGCAGCGTACGATGACGATGGTGACCGACCCCCAGCGCGCGCGCCGCTCCGACCCCGGCAGGCCGGAGGTCTGCAACGTGTTCTCCCTGCAGAAGGTCTTCAACCCGGACAAGACGGAGGAGATCCACCGGCTCTGCACGACGGCCGGCATCGGCTGCGTGGACGACAAGCGCGACCTCGCGGAGGGCATCAACCGCTACCTGCGCGAGTTCCGGGAGCGCCGGCGCGAGCTGTCCGAGCACCCGGAGCGAGTGCGGGAGATACTCCACGAGGGCGCGAAGCGCGCACAGGCCGTCGCGAGCACGACGGTGGAAGAGGTCTACACGCGCATGGGGTTGCGGGGGGAGTAACTCGCATCGATGGACAGGATGGACAGGCCAGGGGTAGCGAATGAGTGAGCGCCTTGCCCTGCCGGTTGCCCCGGACGGGAGTGACGCGCTGCAGGTGGCGGTGCGCGTGGCGGAGGCTGCCGGAGCGGAGATCAGGCGCCGCCTGCCGGACACGCTCGGCGCCGGCGCGAAGGAGCGGCTGGGCCTGCGCACGAAGGGCGGCTGGAACGACCGCGTGACGGAGGTCGACAAGACCGCGGAGGATGCGGCACTCGCGGTGCTCACCAGCGCGTTCCCTGACCACGACGTCTTCGCGGAGGAGTCCGGCGCGCACGGCGGCGGCTCCCCGTACCGTTGGTACCTGGACCCCATCGACGGCACGCGCAACTTCGCGAGCGGGCTCCCGCACATCTGCGTGAGCGTCGGCCTCTGGGCGCACGGCGAGCCGTTGGTGGGAGTGCTGCTGGACCCGGTGCGGAACGAAACGTTCGCCGCCGCCGCCGGACGCGGCGCAGCGCTGAACGGGAAGCCGGTGTACGTGTCGGACGAGGAGCGGATGGAGGAGGCCGTGCTGGGGTTCGACATCGGCTACAAGGGGCCGGAGGGGAAGCTGCTTCTGGCGGCGGTCGCGGAGCTGTGGCCGGGGTTCCAGTCGGTTCGGATGATGGGGTCGGCCGCGCTGGGCATCACGTACGCGGGTTGCGGCCGGCTGGAGCTGTACGCTCACCACTACGTGCAGCCGTGGGACATCGCCGCGGCGATCGTCGTCGTGCGGGAGGCGGGCGGCGTCGCGACGAGCCTGAACGGCGGACCGCTCACGCCGGAGACCGGCAACATCGCCGCGGGGGCGCCGCAGGTCCACGCGCGATTCCTGGAAGCGACGGCAGATTCGTCATGGCGGGCCAGCGTGTTGTGAGATTCCCGGCCTTTCCCGTTGCTAGAATAACAATCTATGCGCCAACAGCTCGGCATCGTGACCCGGTCGCTCAGGATCGTCGTCTACAGCATTCCTGCGCCTCCGGTCATACGCTCCGTCGTGGAACTCCTGCTCCGCACGACCCACAACTTCATGCGGGACGAGGGTTCCCACATGGCTGCAGGCGTCGCGTACTACGCGATCTTTTCGCTCTTCCCGCTGATGCTCGCGACGATCGCGATCACTGAGTACTTCATCCACTCGGCAGACCTCCAGACGGAAGTGGTCCTCTTCATAGACCGGCAGTTGCCCGGCCAGGACCACGACTTCGTCGAAGACCATCTCGAGGACCTGGTGGCGGCAAGGAGCGCGTTGGGAGCCCTGGCGATGGTCGGTCTCCTCTGGGCGGGACGGGCCGTATTCGGCGCGGTGCGCCGCGTCGTCAACCGGGCCTGGAAGATAGCGGAGCCTCCGCACTTCCTCATCGACCAGGTCGCCCAGATCGCCGCATCGATGGGGGCCGTGCTGCTGTTCATCTCAGCGGCAGTCGCCGGCTCGGTGGGCCGGGCGATAGCGTCGGAGACGACGCTGCTTCCGGTGACGCTCCCGTGGGGGGTCTTCTTCAGCATTCTGCCGTTCTTCGTGAGCATGGGACTGTTCGTGCTGGTCTACCGGATGCTTCCGGACACGGAGGTGCGCTGGCGGGACGCGATAATCCCCGGCATCCTTGCCGCGATAGCCCTGGAGCTCACGAAGGTCGCCTTCTCCTACTACCTGGCCAACATGTCCCGGCTGGACCTGGTGTACGGCAGCATCGCCACCGTCGTGGTGACCATGCTGTTCCTGTACGTGGTCTCCATCATCCTGGTGTGGTGCGCGGAGTTTTCCAGCGAGATCAGGCGCACTGACGAGGCCGAGATGCTGAACCTGCGCAGGGGCCTGCGGCCGGTGCCCGGCGGTCTGGCCTCGCTGGCGCACCGTCCGATCCGGCGCCGCCGTCAGTCCGTGGAGGACGAGGGGGAGATGTTCGCGTAGGCAGCCCGCTGCGCCGAGCGGGCCGGAGCGAGACGACCTTCCGGTCGCTGTCGCCCTAGCCGTTCCCGTCGAGCAGGTTGATGACGACGCCGCTGGGGAGCTTGGGGTAGAAGTAGGTGCTCTTGCGCGGAAGCCGTATGCCCGCGCCGACGACCGCTCGGAAGACGTCCGCCGGAAGGCCCTTGACGAAGAAGGCAACCTGGCCTTCGCCGCGCTCCACCATCGCCATCGCCTCGGCGCCGTCGTGGACGTATGCGATGTGGTCCGGAAAGTCGTCGCCGAAGACGGGGCGGAAGAGCATCTCTTGAAGTACGAACGCCTCCACGGAGCGCACCTGCGTCTCCGGCGGGTCCTGTGGGTCCGGCTCGGGAATGATGTCGTTCGCGGGGGTGAGCACCTGCGCGGGCCGTCCCTGCCGGACGACGCCGAGCACCGTCTGCCCCTGCCCCAGCGTCGCGACGACGGCGTCGAGCTGTGCCGACTCGCCGGGAGGCGTACCGGACGGGCGGGACACGAAGTAGAACGACAGCAGCTGGTCCAGCTTCGCCATCTGCTCCTGCGACGCGCCCTGCACGACGCGGTAGTACGGCTGGATGAGCAGGCCCGGGTCGTCGAAGGCGACCAGGCCGGTCAGGACGAAATCCGCGCCGTCCCGCGCCTCGCCTCGATAGACGAGGGAGGTCTCGTAGCGGTGGTGTCCGTCGGCGACGTACAGCTTCTCGTCCGCCAGCGCTCCGGAGACGGTGTCCACGGCGGACGGGTCCTGCACGAGCCAGAGCGCGTACTGCTCACCGTCCGCGGCGAACTCAGCGGCCGGGGGGCCTGCGGTGGCCTCGGAAAGGGCTCGCCCGAGCACGCCGGCGGCGTCGCGGTAGAGCATGAGGATGGGGCTGAAGTTGGCGCGGGCCGCGCGCATGAGCGCAAGCCTGTCCTCCTTCGGGCCGGCCGCCGTGTTCTCGTGCGGGAGCACGCCGTCGCCCAGTTCCTCCAGGCGAAGCGCGCCGAACAGGCAGTGACGCTCCCGCTCCACGCCGCCCGTCGCAAAGCGCTGGCGCAGCAGGTAGTAGGCCGGAGCATCGTCGCGGGCGAGGACGCCGTCGCTCAGCATGGAGCGGAGGGCGGCAGCAGCGTTCTCGTAACGGTCCGGGGGCGGGGGGCCGTCCAGTTCGGCAAGCTCCATCCGCACCATGTTGTGGGGGCTGCGGTCCAGCAGCCCGCGCTCGGCGGGCGGGGATATGACGTCGTACGGGGGGCAGATGAGATTGTCCAGCGGGCCTGCTGCCGCGGCGTAGCGGACGGCTCTGAACGGACGGAAATCTACCAAGGCTTCTCTCCTGTGCCGGAGACCTCGCAGGACCCATCGCGCACCCTGCTCCTCTATTTCACCCTCACCGCGCGCTTAAGCGCGTTGCCCTCTCCCCTCAAGGGAGAGGGGGCCAGGGCCGCTCCCGCGTTGCACGCTCCCGGAGTTGTGCAGGGGTCTCCCATTATGGTTGTGCGGCAGGTCAAGTATAGCGGGCGGAGGCTTGCGCGAGGGGGTACAATCGCGGCGGATGGGAATACTCCAACAGCCGGAGGGACTCATGACGACGCAGAAGGCAGACGTTTACTACGACTTCCGCTGACCGTTCGTTTTCAATGCAGCCGTGTGGCTGGATAAAGTAAGGGCCGCGATGGGCGGCGAGGACCCCCTGGAGGTCACCTGGAGGCCGTTCTCGCTCGCGCAGGTGAACCAGAAGACGGGCGACCCGGACTACAGGGCCTGGGCGGAGCCGGACGAGAGCCTGGACCAGAGCCTCTGGGGGCTGCGGGCCGGTCAGGCCGCGCGACGGCAGGGCGAGGACGCGCTCCGGGCGTTCCTTCCGCTGCTGCTCAACGCACGCCACCTGGACCGCGTGGAACTGAACGACGTGGCCGTGCTGCAGCGCATCGCCGGCGAGGCCGGGCTCGACGTGGACCGCTTCACCGCCGACCTGAACGACCGCTCTACACTGGACGAGATCGCCGAGAGCCACGCCCACGCCGTTGAAAACCTGGGCGTGTTCGGGACACCGACGTTCGTGTTCGAGGGCGGCGGCTCCGCGTTCCTGAAGCTGATCAGGCCGCAGGAGAACGAGCAGGCGCTCAGCGCGTTCAACTCACTCCTGGGACTGATGCGGGACGAGGTATTCGTCGGCGAAGTGAAGCGCCCGCAGCCCCCGTGGCCCAAGGGCGTCTTTGACTAGCGAGCCGGGCGGGCATCCACGTCCTGACCTTCCCCCACAAGGAGGGAAGGGACCGGACCGGGCGCCCGAACAGCCAGGCGAGGTCCCTGCCCCCGCAGGAACGACAAGGGCAATCGCCGCGCTCGAACGCACCCTGGGCGTACGCTTCAGTGAGCGCGGCTTGCTGACGCAGGCAGTCGTCCACCGCTCGTTCCTGAACGAGCAGGACGACCCTGCGCTGTCGAGTTACGACAGGCTGGAGTACCTGGGCGACGCCTTCCTTGGTTGGGTCGCCGCCGCCGAGTTGTACAAGCGTTACCCCCACTACGACGAAGGCGAGTTGACACGGGCCCGCGCCGCGCTCGTGCGCGGCGAGACGCTCGCGGAGGTTGCACGCAGCGTCGGACTCGGGGCGTACCTGTTGCTCGGCCAGGGCGAGGAAGCGAGCGGCGGCCGCGACCGCACCCGCAACCTCGCCGCTGCGCTCGAGGCCGTGATCGGAGCGACGGTGCTGGACCAGGGAGAAGACGCGGCGCGCTCGCTTGTCCTGCGGTGGCTCGGCCCGCGCATCGAAGCGATGGGGGAAGCCGGCGTGGAGCGGGACGCCAAGAGTGCCCTGCAGGAGTTCCTGCAGGGGCGCGGTCATTCCCTGCCCGTCTACGAGCCGCTTTCCGAGACGGGCGAGACGCAGGACAGGATGTTCGCCGTGCGCGTGGTCGTGGAGGGACGCCCCCTGGGAGAAGGCACGGGGCGCAGAAGGTCCGACGCGGAACAGTCCGCGGCGCGAGAGGCGCTTGCCGCACTGCAGAGCACCCAGGCGGCAGACGCATAGCCAGCACGCGCTTTACAGGGCCGCGATGCGCGCCAACCCTGCACTGCGTGTATTGTGAGCAGAATCCCGGCGTTGATACTATGAACCCTACGAGGCCGCGGGGGCGCCCGCCGGAGCAGCGACCCGTATAAGGAGCGATCCGCCCAGGTGGTTTTCAACTTCCTCCGCCGCAAGGACAGAACATCGCAGGCCCTGGCCAGGACACGGAAGGGCTGGGGAGGAGGGCTGGCGTCGCTGTTCCAGGGCGCGACGCTGTCCGACGAGCGGTTGTGGGAGGACCTGGAGGACGCGCTCATCTCAGCGGACGTCGGGGTCGAAACGTCGCTCGGGGTGGTGAACGGCGTCCGGCAGCGCATCCGAGAGGAGGGCGTCAGCGACCCTGACGAGGTCGTCGAGCTGTTCAAGGAGGAGCTGGCCTTCCTGCTCGACCCGGAGGACAAGAGCTTCTGGGACTGGTACGACCGTGAAGAGCTTGCCGCCAAGCCGTTCGTGCTCATGATCGTTGGGGTCAACGGCTCAGGAAAGACCACGAGCATCGCCAAGATGGCGGCGCACTACCAGCGGGCGGGCAAGTCCGTGCTCATCGGCGCGGGGGACACGTTCCGCGCCGCCGCTATAGACCAGCTGAAGGTGTGGGGAGACCGGCTGAACACGGACGTCGTCGCGCACCAGCCCGGCTCCGACCCCGGAGCAGTGGCCTACGACGCGTACGAGGCGGCAGTGGCGCGCGGAGTGGACGTGCTCCTGTTCGACACCGCCGGCAGACTGCACACGAAGACACCGTTGATGGACGAGCTGCGGAAGGTGCGCAGGGTATTCGAGTCCCGCGCGTTCGGCGTGCCGCACCAGACGCTGCTGGTGCTGGACGCAACGACGGGCCACAACGGCGTGGAGCAGGCGCGCCTCTTCCAGGAGGCGGTGGGCGTGGACGGGGTCTTCCTCGCCAAGCTGGACGGCACCGCCAAGGGCGGAGTCACGGTTGCCATCGCGCAGCAGTTGAAGCTTCCCGTCGTATTCATCGGCACGGGCGAGGGTACGGACGACCTCGCGCTGTTTGACACGGACGACTTCGTCGACGGGCTCTTCGGCGATGAGCCGCAGGGGGGCGGACGATGCTGATCCTCAGCGCAGCCCTCTGGTTCCTGACGCTGGAGGTCTTCTCCTTCGCCGTATTCCCCGTGGCCTTCCGTGCGTTCTCCCGCATGCCGGACAGGGGGTACGCCTTTGCCAAGCCGCTGGGCCTGCTGAGCGTCGGCTTCCTTGCGGGGCTCATCGGCATGACCCGCACCGTCCCGATCTCCAACCTCACCGTCCTGGCTGCGGGCGTGGCCGTTGTGGCCATCTCCGTTCTCGCGGGGCGGCGGTGGTGGAGCGAGATCGGCCACTTCCTGTGGAGCAACCGCCGCCTGGTGGTCGCTACGGAGGCGGTGTTCGCGGCGGTCTTCCTCGGCATGGCGCTGCTGCGGGCGACGGTGCCGGACATCAGCACAACCGAGCAACCGATGGACCTGATGTTCCTGAGCTCCACGGTGGCGAGCACCTACTACCCGCCGATCGACGCATGGTTCGCGGGCGAGCAGGTCTCCTACTACTACCTGGGCTACCTGCTCATCGGCTCCGTCGCACTGCTCACGAACACGGTGACGCCGATCGCCTACAGCCTGGGGCTCGCCACGTACGCGGCGATGGCGGCGGTAGCGGCGTTCGGCCTCACCTTCAACCTCGTGCGGCTGTCCAGGGGTTCGGCCCTGGCCGGAGCGTTTGCGGGGGCCGCGTCCGTCTTCCTGCTACTGGTGGCCAGCAATCTGCTGGGCGTGCTCGAACTGGCCTGGGCCTCCGGGGCGGGGTCCAAGTCCTTCTGGGAATGGATCACGCCGGACCCCAACTGGTTCGCGAACGTGCAGGCAGCGGCCACCTGGCGCCAGGATGAACTCTGGTGGTGGTGGCGAGCGTCGCGCGCCGTGCCGAGTGCGATAACCGAGTTTCCTGCGTTCAGCTTCCTGCTCGGCGACATGCACCCACACGTGATGTCAATCGGGTTCATCATCGTCACCGTGGGGGTCGCCGTCCAGATATACCTGCGGCCCGGGCTCATCCAGCGCGACACGCTCCGCAGACACTTCCCGCTCTTCATGGTGACCGTGCTGAGCGTGGGCGGGATGAGCGCGATCAACCTGTGGGACCTGCCGCTCGGCCTGACGCTGGTGGCTGGCGCGGTGATGCTGAACGCGGCGCGCAACGAGCGGCGCGTCCAGTTCGGGCGCTCGCTGGCGTTCACAGACCAGTTCCTCATCGTCGGCTCAGCAGCGGGGCCGCGCGCGGAGATAGACCTGAACGCCGCCTGGTTGTACGAACAGCAGGGCAACAAGTGGCGCCTCGCGCACAGCATCGAGGCGCGCGGGCTGGGGGTGGACTCGGACTTCGGCGCATCCGTTGCCGCCCACGAAGGCATGGTTGCGGTCGGCGCGCCGCGCGCGGTGCCGAGCGGCCTCGTGCAGCTCTACTCCTTCGCGAACGAACGCTGGAGGCACGCGGCGACACTCAGACCCGAGGACGACGAGGGCGTCGTCGGCTTCGGTCAGTCTGTGGCGATATACGGCAACACAGTCGCGGTGGCGTCGCTGGAGGCGATCTACGTCTACAGCGGCGAGGAGTCCGAGTGGACGCTCGCAGCGCGGCTCTACCCCTCCCTGGCGGACGCCCTGCCCACGCAAGTGGCGATCGAGAACGACATGATCGCCACGGGCGTCCTGGGGTTCGACGGCTGGCTTGTCGACGTCTTCAAGAAGGTCTCCGGAGAGTGGATGCACTCGTCGGCGATACATCCCTCCTTCACCGACTCGAATCGCTTCGGGAGGAGCATCTCCCTGGACGCCGGCCGCGTCGCCGTGGGCGGCGACGCAGTGGTGACGTTATTCAGCGAAGCGGAGCGGGGATGGGTGCCCATTGCAACCCTGGGCTGCCCGGTCCCTTCGGCACGAGGCTCGTTCGGCTCCGCGGTCGCCTTGCGGGGCTACTACTTGGTCGTGGGAGCGCCGGGCGGCAACGGCCCCGCGCCGAACGCGGGGTGCGCGTTCGTCTTCGAGGAGACGTCCCGCGGCTGGCGCTTCCAGTCGCAGCTGATGGCTGAAGACACCAGCATCGACACGGCGCTCGGCAGCGCCGTTGCGATACGCGACGACGGCGTGGTGCTCGGCGCGCCGGGAGGAGGACAGGGCGGGGT
Organism: Chloroflexota bacterium; assembly: GCA_026713505.1. Classification (GTDB taxonomy): domain Bacteria; phylum Chloroflexota; class Dehalococcoidia; order Lucifugimonadales; family Australimonadaceae; genus Bin16. The sequence goes on from JAPOOH010000389.1 coordinate 9,018, forward strand.
CTACTCCTTCCACCGCACGCTCGACACATGGAGACACGAGATGAAGATAACGGGCCGGCGGCGCTTCGGGCGGGCCGTGCTCTGGGCAACAGTGCTGATCGCGGGGTCGGTGGGCGTGGCGGCGCCATTCCTCTACACGTTCGAGAGTTCGGCCGAGGGAGTCCTGCCGCTCGAAGAGGTGATGACGCGCCCGGTGCACCTGGTGCTCGCATGGGGGGTGCTCGGCTTCCTGACCGTGCCGTTCTTCATCGTGGCGATGCGTCACGTCTTCCGGTACGGGAACTGGAGCCTGCTGCGCTTCAGCATCCCCATGCTCATCGCATTCTCACCCGTGCTGGTGTGGATGCAGCCGGTCTTCGGCCTGCCCATAGCATTCGTGGCCGTTGTGCTGTTCGTCTTTCACCAGTTGGGTTTCAAGCAGCCGCATGCTGACGAAGCGCTCTTCGCCTTCAATCCACGTGTCATGCTCGTCGGCGGCAGCATCGCCGTCCTCGGCGGCATCCTCTGGTACAGCATCTTCGTGAGCGGCGAGCGGGGCATCGGGGGCGAACTGCTTGCGATAGACCGGCTCATACCGGTTATCCCGCTCGTCTTCATCGCGGGGTTCGCGTTCTACGGCGCATGGACGCTCGCGCACCGGGACAGCGAGACGATGCGCCACTCAGTAGACCGCGAACGCGCCGCGATGTGGAACTCGGTTGTGCCGGGACTGGCGATATTCGGCGTCGCGGGTATGCTCGTGATGGGAGCGGAGCTGTTCCACGTAGTGGACATCTTCGGCGGCGGCGTATTCCGCCGAATGAACACCATCTTCAAGCTGTACTACCAAGCCTGGATCCTCCTGGCGGTGCTCGGCGGCTTCTCCATCTGGTTCATCACGCTGCGGTGGGACATGAACCGCACCGTGGGGCGACTCGGGAGCCTCGCATGGCGCGGAGCGCTGATACTGGTCTTCGTGGCGGCGGCGTATTATCCGGCGGCGGCAACGGCGACCCGCATCACGGAGCAGGACAGGTTCACCCTGAACGGCATCGCCTACCTCACCGAGTACTCTCCCGCTGACTACAACACGGTCCAGTGGGTGCGCGCGAACACGCCGCGGGGCGCCGTGGTGCTCGAGGGTTCGCTCGTGCCGTGCCCGGAGAACCCGGGGGGTTGCAACGACTGGAAGCCCGAACTCGGCCGCATCGCATCGGCCACCGGACGCCCCACCATACTCGGCTGGGAAGGCCACGAACGCCAATGGCGCAGCAGCGAGACCGCGAACTTCGAGGAGCGCCAGCGCGATGTGCGCACCATCTACGAGACGCCTTCGCCGGATGCTGCCGCCCGCCTCCTGAGCAAGTACGGGGTAGACTACGTAGTAGTGGGTCCGAGAGAACGGGCCGTCTACGGCGAGGCGGGCATCCCGAAGTTCTCGGCACTCGGGTCTGCTGCCTTCCAGGAGGAAGGCATCACCGTGTACCGCATCGATGCGGAGGGAGCGGGCTAAGTGCAGGTTGCGAAGGGCGTCCCGGCGTCGATTGGGGCGGCGAAAGGTGCTGCGACGAGACTCGGGGCGGCGAAGAGCCTCCCGGCGCGGGTCGGGAGGAGCGTCTCCGGCATCCGTCCACCCAGGACATGGGAGGGATGGGCAGTGCTGGCGCTGCTCGTCCTGGCGCTCGGGACGCGGTTGTGGGACCTGGGAGGGCGCGCGCTCCACTACGACGAGATCCTCCATGCCTGGTATTCCTGGCTCTACACCAGGGACTTCAACTACGTCCACAATCCCCTGACGCACGGGCCGCTGCTCTACCACGCCGGGGCCGCGACCTACCAGGTCATCGGGGCCGGCGAATTCGCGGCCCGGCTCATCCCGGCGCTCTTCGGCGCGGCGCTGGTGGTGATGCCGTGGCTCTTCCGCAAGGAACTCGGGCGCTACGGCGCGCTCGCCGTCTCGCTCTTCCTGCTGGTGTCCCCCACGGTCCTCTACTTCAGCCGCTTCATACGGAACGACGTCTACATGGCGGTCTGGGCGGTTGCGCTGCTCGCGCTCGCGCTGCGCTATATGGAGCGCCCGCGCACGTGGATGCTCTTCGCGTGGGCGGTGATATGGGCGCTCACGTTCGCGAGTAAGGAGAGCGCCTTCTTCCTGGTGGGGATGTTCGGCCTCCTGCTCGCCGGACGCGCCCTGCCCGCGCTGTTGGCGTGGATGCGAGGCCAGCGCAAACTCTCCGAGACCGGGCCTGCGGCAGACCTGCTCATCGTGATGGGAACGCTCGTTCTGCCCATGTGGGCCCCCATCGCGGGGCTCCTGCAGGACGTGGTCGGTGTCATCCTGGTGAACCCGGACGCGAACCACCCGCTCGTACGGAGCGGGGACATCTTCCGCGCAGACACCCACACGGGCGCTCCCGTCGGGGGAGCGCTCTACATCGCCGGGTTCATCGTCCTTGCGCTGACAACCATATCGGTCGCGCTGGGGATGGTGTGGGACAGGCGGCGGTGGCCGCTCCTCCTCGTAACGTTCGCGGCAGTGTGGCTGTTGCTGTTCACCAGCCTCTTCATGAACCCGGCGGGCTTCTTCACCGGTCTGTGGGGCTCGCTCGGCTACTGGATCGCCCAGCAGGGCGTCGAGCGCGCCAACCAGCCGTGGTACTACTACATCATCGGCCTCTCGGTCTACGAGTTCGCCATCGCCATCCCCGCTCTCGTCGGCGGCCTCTACCTGCTGGCGCGGCGGCAGAGTGCCTTCGACGTCGCCATCGTGGGCTGGACGTGGCTCTCCTTCGCCATCTTCTCGTTCGCGGGCGAGCGCATGCCCTGGCTGCTGATGGGGATCGCAGTGCCCTGCGCGTTCGTTGCGGGGCGCATCGCGGGGATGCTGATCGAGCACGCCGCTACTCTGCGAGGCGGCGCAGCTCCGGCCCGCCCTCCGCTGTCGCCCGGGCATTCCGCACCTCCGGTGCCGCCCCCGCAGCCGCAGGCGCGGGGTAGCCGCTCAGAGCGCAGGCGCGCCGCACGCGGCGAGCGGGCGCGCAGACTCTGCGGGGTCTTCCTGCGGCTGCTGACGGCGCCGCCGCGCGCGCTGGGCCGTCTCACAGTGTGGGCGACGCGGACCGCGGCAAGGCCCTTCCTACGGGTCTCGCCACACCTTGCGGTCCTGGCGCTCGGCATCCTGGTGCTGGCGTTCGGGGCGACGGTATTCATCTCCGCCCGGGCCAGTTACTCCTACGCGGGGTTCGAGCGTCCGAGAGAGCTGCTCGTCTATTCGCAGACCGGCCAGGAGACGCCGTACGCCATGGAGTGCATCGAGAGAATCGCGGGCAGCGCAGGGCTGGGCCGGAACGGAGTCCGTATCCTCGCCGACGAGCACGACAACTTCGCGTGGCAATGGCGCTGGTACCTGCGCGACTACCCCGGGATCGCCTACCGCTCTCTGAACACGTCCCCGGTGACCGAACCGCCCGTCGAGCATGTCGTGATGATGAGCATCTGGTCGGAGGACGCGAACAGGGAGCACCTCGCGGACTACACGCGCCTCGGCGAACTGCACACGCTCTGGTGGTTCCCCAACTACGCGTACGGCGACATAACGACCGCCGACGTGCTCTCCGCCGCGCTCTCCAGCGACGGGTGGCGCACCGTGCTGGACTACCAACTGCGACGCGAGGTCGGCTCCGAGATGCAGTACTCGCGCGGCGCGGTCTACGTGCGGAACGAACTCGTGCCGCACACGCTGGGGTGCACGTCGTTCCGCAACGTCCAGCTCCGCGACGATGGACCCGCGGGATGAGCACACCCACACCTGCAGGCCGGGGGCGCAGGCCGGCGATTTCCAACAGGACGCGGCTCCTGCTGGGACTGGCCCCCGCCGCCGCATTCCTCGCCCTGCTCTTCTTCCTGTTCGTCCGCAGCGACTACCGGACGTGGCTGGACGCACTGTCGCAGGCGAACTACGCGTGGCTCATACCGGCGGGCGCGTCGTACTTCGCATCGTTCTACTTCCGGTCGTTGCGCTGGAGGTACCTGCTGCGTCCGTTCGCGGAGACGTCCACAGCGCGCTTGTACCCGGTCGTCATCGTCGGCTACATGGCGAACAACATCCTGCCCCTGCGCGCGGGCGAGTTCGTCCGCAGCTACTACCTCTCCCGCCGCGAGCCGGTGAGCGCCCCGACGGCGCTGGCCACCATAGTCATCGAGCGGGTGTTCGACGGCGTGCTCATGCTGCTCCTGTTGCTCGCGGGCGTGCTCTTCCTGCCGTTCTCCGGCCTGCCGGAGGGCTTGCGCGACGCTGTGGCCATCCCGGTATGGGCCGCCGCCGTCATCATGGCGGCGCCGTTCACCCTGGGGTTCGTCATCATCGTCACGGCGGCCCGGCGGCCCGGGTTGTTCGAGGGGCTGGGGAACGGGATCGCCCGGCGCATCCCGCTGCCGATGCGCTACCGGGCGCTGCTCAGGGCGTTCGTCTCACGGTTCGTCGGCGGGTTCGCGGGACTGCATCAGCCCGGGCGCCTCGCGAAGGTCGCTGCGCTCACGCTCCCCGTTTGGACCATGGAGGGCATCACGTACTATCTCATCGCGCTGGGTTTCGACCTGGACGCGCATCTCGGCAGCCAGTGGCTGCTGGCCGGTTCCATGCTGCTCATCATCTCGCTCGCGAACCTCGCCATATCGGTGCCGCTCTCTCAGGGTGGCGTCGGTCCGTTCGAGATATTCGCGGCGCTGGGGCTCGTCGTCCTGGGCGTGGAGTCCGTGCAGGCGTCGGCGTACGCCGTCGTGCTGCACGCGGTCCTGCTGCTGCCCGTTATCGTCGTGGGTCTGCTGTACCTCGCGGTACGCAGCATCCCGCTCGGCGAGTTGCTGCAGTCCCGAACCGAACCGACAGTGAAGGGAGCACCGTGAAGACAGGCATCATCGGCGGAGGCGCGGCAGGGCTCGCGGCTGCATTCGAACTCGGGCTGCGGGGACACCATGCGGAGGTATTCGAGGGCGCGCCCTTCCTGGGCGGGCAGGCCTCCACGTTCCCGGTCAACGGCGTCCCGCTGGAGCGCGGCTACCACCACCTCTTCCGCAGCGACACCGCCATGATCGACCTCATGAGCGAGCTGGGCCTCTCCCACCGCCTGAAGTGGATCGACTCCAACGTGGGCTACTACGCGCAGGGGCGGCTCTGGAAGTTCACCTCCCCGTTCGACCTGCTGCGATTCCGCCCCCTGCCGATGGTCGACCGGGTCCGCCTCGGCCTGCTCACGCTCGGGCTGCAGCGCCGCAAGGAGTGGGCGTCGCTCGAACAGGCTACGGCCACAGACTGGATGCGCCGGAACGGGGGCAACCGGGTCTACGAAGTCATCTTCGAGCCGATGCTGCGCGGCAAGTTCGGGCGCTACCACGACCAGATCACGATGGCGTGGCTGTGGAACAAGTTCGCGCTCCGCACGGCGTCCCGCGGCAAGGGGCTGGCCGGCAAGTTCAAGGAGCAGCTCGCCTACCCCACCGGCTCGTTCGGGGAGATCTTCGACGTGCTCGGCGAGCGCGTGCGGGAGCAGGGCGGCGAGGTGCACA
>JAPOOH010000390.1 GCA_026713505.1 Chloroflexota bacterium
CCGATACCGTGACGCGCGGGCCGGATACCTCGAGGCCCAGGACGAGCTGCGGAAGCTCGAGAACTGGGAGAGCGGCCAGGAGAACACGCGGGCCCGGCGGGCCGTGGCGTTGGCCGCGATGGAGTTCGAGGCGTGCGAGAGCAAGCTCGCCGAAACCGTCCTGCTACTGGAGCAGGGGGTGATTCCAGCCTCCGACCACAAGGCGGCGGAACAGCAGTACGAGGCCCAGCGGCTGAGATACGAGGCCGCACGGGAGGATCTGGAGGTGGTGCACGCCAGGGCCGACACGGAGGCGGGGCGGATCGCCCGACTGTGGCTGGAGAACGCGGAGACGCGCATGCGGGAGCGGGAGAAGACCCTGGAGGACGCGGTGATCCGCCACCGAGCGCCGGGGTGGTTCTTCAGCCCGGCAGCGCATGCGGACGGAGCTCCGGCGAGGACGGCGATGAGTGCCCGCTGGCGGTGGGACGGTTGGTGAGCGAAGGCGGCTATCTGCTGAGCATCGCTGATCTGGAGGGTCTTTCCGTCGCGGGGCGGATCGATGAAGTGGATGTCGTGAAAGTGAAGCGGGGTCAGCCGGTCAGGATTAGTGGAGACGCTTTCCCGACCTGGTGTTCGAGGGGGGGCGAGCGCATCTCGCTCCAGTCCGAGACGAACGCGAACGTGCGCGTGCCCACATTCGGCGTGACCGCGGTAATCGAGCGCCTTCCCGAGGCGCATCTGGCGCGGCTGCGTCTGGGGATGTCGGCCAATGTGACGGTAGTGGTGCGCGACGAGCAGGCTGCGCTGCTCCTGCCACTGGATGCGGTGCAGGGGGCTCGGGGAACTAACGGGTGCGTCTGCGGAGCAAGGACGGGGCTGCGCCACGGGAAGTGCGGGTGGAGGTGGGCGAGACGACGTTGTACCAGGTGGAGATCCTTATCGGCCTCGAGGCCGGAGACGAAGTGATCATCTCCGGACCCTGAACGCGCTCGGGAATCCGAACACTCTACGCCATCGAACGCCGCAAGGGCGTCACCCCGGGCTTTCTCGACCTGTTCCGCGCCTGTGCCACGGAATATCGCGGCACCGAATAGTCTATGTGGTGATTCCATGGTAGAGACGCTTGCCGGAGTTCTTGGGGGTTTCGGGCTGTTTGCCGTAGGCCTGTCACTGCTCTCCGAGAACCTCAAGGCTGTTGCCGATCGACGCTTGCGCCTGATCGCCAAGCGCTGGACGGGCAACCGGTTCAAGGCATACGGCTGGGGGATCGTGCTTGGTCTGATCTCTCAGAGCGCCGCCGCGTCCACCTTCATTTCCGTCGGGCTGTTGAGATCGGGCCTCGTCGGTACGGTGCCGGCACTTGCCCTGCTCATGGGCTCATACGCCGGCCTGACCATTCTCGTCGTAATCGTGACGCTTGACGTCGAGGTTTTCTCGCTATACGCCATCGGTCTCGCCGGCATTGCCATCATCGGATCGCGAAACCGTTCGGTACGAACGGTCGCAACCGCCATCTTCGGCGGCGCGCTCATGATTCTGGGGTTGGTTCTGCTCAAGGAGGCGGCCGCGCCATTGGCGCAGCAACCCTGGTTCGACGGTGCCATTGCCTGGGCCCGCGACTCCCTGTGGCTCGTTTTCTTCGTCTCTGCCGCCATGACCTTCGTGGTCCAATCCACGGCGGTGGTGTGCGTCCTGGGCGTGACACTCGCCTCTGTCGGCGTCCTCGGCGTAAACGAGGCCCTGATGCTCGTGTACGGGAGTTGCGCCGGCTCGGGCGTCCTGGTCTACATGCTTTCGCTGAACATCCGTGGCCGTGCCCGCCAGGTCGCGATGTACACCGTGCTCGACAACGTCATGGTGTGCCTTGTCTTCGTGCCCTTGGTCCTCCTCGAGATCTACTTCGACATTCCCCTGGTACGAGCCCTGGTTCTCTCCGTGGACGTGGGTCTCCAGCAACAACTCGCGCTCGTGTACGTCCTGGTAGGGGTTGCTCTGGCACCGTTCATGCTGGCCGTCCTGGGTCCCACGGCGAGGCTGCTCGAGCGGCTTTGGCCCGCGATGAAGGCCGAGCACATCGGCCGCACACACTTCATTCAGGATCGTGCGATCGAGGACCTGGCCACGTCGGTGGTGCTTGCCGATCTGGAGCAACGAAGAATCCTCGCGATATTTCCCCGGTACATCGAATCCGTGCGTGAGGGTACACAGCCCGGGGAGCTGCGCGAGGCGGTGACGGGCGTACTGTCCGAGACTCAGGCGTTTCTCGCGGAGCTGTGTGTGTCCCGGGAAGCGCACACGGTCGAGGATCGCGCCGTCTTGCTGATCCGCCAATCGTTGCTTGTATGGTTCGAAGAACGCCTCGCCACACTCTGCGCGGCCCTGGGTCAGCTCGGCGCCGGCTCTTCCTTGCGCACCAGTGTCGTGGAGGGTGTTGATGCGGTTCTTCTGTGCCTGATTGAAGCGGTGGAAACCGACGACGACGAACTCTGGAGCTATGTGCGCCGTCTCACGGAGGAACGCGGCGAGCCGATGCGCAAGGTGCGAGCGGCGTACTTGAGCGGTGAGCACCCGCTCGGCGATCGAAAAACGACTGGCTCCGTGATCGCCGTCACGACTTCGGTGGAGCAGGTCTTCGTCATTCTCGACAAGCTGGCGCAGGAGTTCAGCAATTCATCCGCGATGGGGACGGCAGGAAGCGTCCGTGATGGGGTAACGGGCTGAAATCCAGGGAACTGTGC
>JAPOOH010000391.1 GCA_026713505.1 Chloroflexota bacterium
AGCGCGACATCATTGAGTTCGTTCGCCAAATCCTGCGGAACAACAAGGTCGAGCAAGACCTCTTCGACGCGCTGGAGGGCCGCAAAGGCGTCCGGTGGCTCGTCGAGCTCGCTGCCACCGTCGGCCAGTACCAGTACATCTCGGCGATCAACACCGCGTTCGGCGTTGTTGCAGCCCCGGACGCCGACCAGCTCCCCGTCTGAGAAAGACTGTTCCCTGACCAGCGCCGGCGCGAGGCCATGTGCAACGTTCACTTCCTGGCAACGTCTTGTGACGATAGAAGGAAGACGTGACCGACAGCCACTCCGACCCCACCAACCGTGCCCGCGAGATGCGGGGCGTCGACTTCGGCCTCACGGCCGGGGACTACGCTACACACCGCGCAGGGTTCCCCAACAGTTTCTTCGACCTGCTCGAAGAGCACGTCATGCCCATCCATGGGGTCCGTGCCGTCGACCTCGGTACGGGAACGGGTTCGGTGGCCCGGACGCTCGCGGTTCGAGGCGCACACACCGTGACGGGAGTTGACCCTTCCGAAGCGCTAACGATCCAAGCCAAGCACCTCGACGAGGCGGCTCGTGTGCAGATCGAGTACTGCACACTACTGCCGAGTCCACCGCGTTGCCGTCACAGTCCGCTGACCTCGTGATCGCCGCGCAGTGCTGGTGGTGGTTCGAAGCAGAAGCGGCGGCTAAGGAGGCCCACCGGCTGCTGGCTCCTGGCGGCCAGATCGTGATCGCCTCTCTGGACTGGCTCCCATCACCAGGCAGCGTGCCGGAGGCCACCGAACTGCTGATACGGCAGGCCAATCCCGGTTGGACTCTCTACGGAGGGACCGGACAACACCCTGGGTGGCTGGACGACCTCAGGACGGGAGGTTTCTCCAACGTCGGGTATTTCCAGTACGACCTCTACATGCCGTATATGCACGAAGCGTGGCGGGGGAGGGTAAGGGCGAGCGCCGGAATCGGAGCGACGCTGACGCCCGATGAGGTAGCAGCGTTCGATCAGGCCCATGCCGACATGCTCACTGAGCGGTTCCCCTGGCAGCCGCTGCTGGTGCCGCACCGGGTATACGCCGCTGTAGGCCGTCGCTAAGTGTGTCGACCAACGCGACACCAGCCTTGTAGTCCTTGTCATGTTGAGCGCAGCCGGAGGCGAAGCCCGCGCTTTAGCGCGCAACATCCTCTCCGGAAGCGCTTCGCCTGTAGCGCTTTGTCATGTTGAGCAGAGCCGGAGGCGAAGCCCGCGCTTTAGCGCGCAACACCTCTCGGGAACGCTGTCCCTCGAAAATGTTGGTCATGCCCACAGCCCTCCCTGTCCTGTCCATCCTGTACATCCCTGTTGAGCTTGCGACACCCGCCCCTTTCTCGGTCGCGCCCCTACCGCGTACGCTGGTTGCATGACCGCCGCACTGGCTGCACCTATAAGAGGCGCCTATAGCTCGCGGCTCCAGCTATCAACGGAGTCTATGGCTCCCGCGCAAACCTCCGTTCTTCAAGGGAATCTTGGTTTCTTGGTCGCGGAAAGCAGGCCGTGGCCACGGAAACACCCCGAACCACGGAGACCAGGGATGCCGAAACAGGCTCTTGTTCCACTCGTAACAGGCCGACCAAGAATCCCTGACGGAGGCAGAGATGGGAATCCTGGTCGTGGCCCCCGCCGATAGCGCGGCGTGGCGCGAGGTGGCACACTTAACCCCCGAGCGTTTGAGCTCGGCCGCGTCCCCGGCTCCCAGGCCAGACGCGCCGATCACCCACAGGAGAACCCCATGGCCGTCCCCCTCGATTCGAAAGTCTTCCCCATCACCACCGCCATCAACGGCGACAGCCACCTCGAGATCGGCGGCTGCGACGTCACCGCGCTCGCCCGCGACTTCGGCACGCCGCTCTACGTGTTCGACGAGGCGACGCTGCGCGGGCAGGCGGAGGGCTTCCTCAACGCCTTCCGCTCACGCTACCCAAACAGCCGCGTCGTCTACGCCTGCAAGGCCTTCATCAACGTCCCCCTCGCGCGCTACCTCGCGGGCCTCGGCCTCGGCTTCGACGTCGTATCGGGCGGCGAGATAGCCGTGCTCCGCGCCGCCGGGGTCGACCTCGCCACGGTAGACTTCCACGGCAACAACAAGACTCCGGACGAGATCAAACAGGCCGTCGCGTGGGGCGTCGGCCACTTCGTGATAGACAGTTTCCACGAGCTGCGCCTGCTGGACGAGGCTGCGGCGGCGGCCGGACGCACGCAGCCCGTCCTCATCCGCGTCTCCCCTTCCATAGACCCCCACACGCACCGTCTCACCACCACCGGCGTCCTGGACAGCAAATTCGGCTTCCCCATCGAAACCGGCGACGCGGAGGAAGCGGTGCGGCAGGTGATGGCCGCGCCCAACCTGGACATGCAGGGCATCCACTTCCACCTCGGCTCGCCCATCTTCGAGCTGGAGCCGTACACCGAGGCGATCGAGCGCGTCCTGCGGTTCGCCGCCCGCATGGGAGAGTACGGACTGGAGACGCACCGCTTCAGCCCCGGCGGCGGCTTCGCCATCGCCTACACCGAGGACGACGCCCCGCCCACGATCGACGAATACGCCGAGGCCATCGTCCAGGCCCTCACGGACGGCTGCGCGGCCAACGGCCTGCCCCAGCCTGAGCTCACCGTCGAGCCCGGACGCTCGCTCTCCGGTCCCGCCGGCGTCGCCGTCTACACCGTCGGCGCCATCAAGGACGTGCCCGGCGTACGCACCTACGTCTCCGTCGACGGCGGCATGGGTGACAATATCCGCCCCGCGCTCTACGGCTCACGCTACATCGCCATCGCCGCCAACCACGCCAACGACGCGGCTACCGAGACCGTCACCATAGCCGGGAAGTACTGCGAGTCCGGCGACGTGCTCGTCCACGACGCCGCCCTCGCTCCGGTGCGGGCGGACGACCTCCTCGCGATCCCCGCATCCGGCGCCTATGCGCCCTCCATGGCGAGCGTCTACAACATGAACGGTCGCCCCGCCATCGTCATGGTTAGGGACGGCGCGGCGACCCTCCTTCGCCGCCGCGAGTCCTACGAAGACCTCATCGCGCAGGACGTCGTCTGATCCATGCTTCGCCTGCACGGCCAGCACCTGCCCGTCCAGACCCTGGAGCGCTCGCTCGCGGAGGGCCGCCTCCACCACGCCTACCTCTTCGCGGGCCCCGCGCACCTCGGCAAGACAACCCTCGCCGTGCAGTTCGCCCAGGCGCTGAACTGCGATGCGGACGACTCTCCCTGCGGCGTCTGCCCCGGCTGTACACGCATCGCCGAGGGCAACCACGCAGACGTCCGGTTCGTCAGCCTCGGTGAGAACACGGCGTCCATCGGCATCGAGGCGGTGCGCGACATCATCAACTCCGCTCACCTCCGCCCCTACGAAGGGCGCACTCGCGTATTCATCATCACCGAGGCCGACCTGCTCACCCGCGACGCCGCCAACGCGCTCCTCAAGGTGCTCGAGGAGCCGCCGGACGACGTGGTGCTCATCCTCGTCGGCGTCAGCCTGGACAACCTGCTGCCGACCGTCCGCTCCCGCTGCCAGACGCTCTACTTCCGTCCCCTGCCCGTGCAAGCGGTCAACCGCATCCTGCGGGACGAGCACGGCGTGAGCGAGGAGCAGGCCGAGGTGCTCGCGCGCCTCTCGCGCGGCTGCGTCGGCTGGGCCATCGCCGCAACCGGCGACGACCGGCTCTATGCGTCCGTGCATCAGCGGATAGAGCAGATCGTCGACGCCATCGATGGCGGGTTGGAGGAGCGGTTCGCCTACGCCG
>JAPOOH010000578.1 GCA_026713505.1 Chloroflexota bacterium
GGCGATGTCGGCTCTCGTGCGTCTCTGTCGCCTCTTAAGCGAGGGATCGGTGTCTGCGTACGCAAGCGCTCCGTAAGACGACCGCGAAAACCAGCAGCGCAAGGCCCGATGCAACCAGGCCCACACGCCACACCGTCGCTTCGGCCACGTCCGTCACGTTGATCGTTACGGTTGCGGTGTCCGTCAGGCCAAGTTTGTCAGTGGCCTGTACGGTCAGCGTGATGGTGGGTTCGGTCTCGTAGTCGAGCTTCTTGAACAGGACGAGGTCCCCTAGGTGGTAGTCGATCTCGAACGGGGCGTTAGAACTGGGGAGGTCCTGGATGGCATACCTCACGGCGTCTCCTCCATCCGGGTCGGTCGCGCTTACCCGTCCGAGGATCGCGGAGTTGGGGCTGTTGTCGGGAACGCTGAATGTGAAGGTGGGCTGCGCAAACACAGGCGGACGGTTCACGGGTCGCGCCAAGAGCGTGAACGCCTCATCGCCGGGTTCCAGCGCCCACACTTGTAACGTGTATTGCCCCGGCGGCAGTGTCTCTGTGGTCGTGATAGGGTCACCGTCCATGTTGCCAACGTGGTCTATCCTGGCGAAGACCTCGCCGGTCTTGCCAGAGCCATGGTAGATCGTCATGTGGAAGTCATCATGGTTCGTCAAGCCCCGCAGAAACAGCCGGGTTGTGCCCCCATCCGGGATGCTGAACGGGTAGTACATCGCGTGGTAGGTGGGGAAGTCCACGGAGTAGCAGGCGCTCCTCCAGACCTGGACCATGCCGACCTCTTCCGACAGGACCAGCATGGGGTCCACGACGCTCCTGTTGGCCAGCGAGGCCGTGCAGGGGTACGGGTCCGGGGTTGGGGTCGGCGTTGGCGAAAGAGTCACGACTGTGAACTCCTGCGCCTCCCCGCGAAGCCCGATCTGGAATTCATCCGACGAATGCTCGGTCGCGTTCGTCGTGACCTCTACGGTGTAGGTGCCGGCCTCCATGCGTCGCGTAATCCCGGATGGCATCCGGCCACCGGGGGTGCTGGGTGCGCCGTCCTTGAGGTTGTCGTTCTCGGCCAGAACCGTGCCGGCGGCGCCCGCCCCGGACATCAGGTACAGGTAGAGGTCCTCACCGGGGGAATCCGCCTCGATGGTGACCGTCTGGGCCTTGTCGAGCGTGAACGTGTAGAAGTGGGCGTTCGCGCCGGGACGGTTCGAGGATAGGCATTCTTCGTCCCACTTCTGATCACCCAGATATTCGCGCACGAACACCGTCCGGAGGTTCGTCTGGCACTCCTCGCGCTCAGGCTCGACCGGCATGACCTGCAGTTCCAGCACCTCCATATCGGGCGGGTTGCCCTCGATGACACTATCGATGCGCAGAGGGATGCGGTGTTTGTCGTTGGTGAAGACCACCCGGGACAGCCCGGGGTCGTCCTCGTCGGTGAAGCGGCGCCCCATCGTCGTTGTCGAACTCAGCCCGACCGCGCCCTCTTCAGGTACCGCGTTGCACTCATCACCCGTGCAGATGTCGGTCTCGACCGACACGAGATCGCCGTCGGTGCGCGTGCCGAGTTCCGCATCGCTGTAGAACCACATGAGGTAGCCGCCGGGCGGGATCGGTGACCCCACGGTCTCCCATGTCTGAACCCCTATGTGTTCGAACGAGGCGTCGTAGGATTTCATGGTGGAGCCGTCGCGGCGTTCCCATGAACCGATGGGGTCGATGGTCAACCCATCACTGAAGTCGTACCGTTCGGCATCGACAATGGTTGCCCTCCAGTCCTCGTTCGACCGCCATTCCAACCGCCACGTCACGGTTGGCCTGTACTGGACCC
>JAPOOH010000392.1 GCA_026713505.1 Chloroflexota bacterium
GCCCCCCTGCCGACCTGCCTTGCGGTGCGCGCCCGACGGCTCGATACCGCCGACGGTGCCGCTCGCGTCGCGGTAGAGGACGAGGTCTTCACCGAGGAGGCGCACCTCCTTCGTGGGGTTGTCCGCGTTGAGCTGAGTGCTGCCGGCGATGGGGTGCCAGTAGCGGCGCATCAGCTCTCCCATCGGCGTGCCGGGGCCAACCTTCGTGAGGCGATCGTTCATCTCCGCGGTGAGCATGGCCGTCCTCCTGTCCTATCTGCGTACCTGCGTTCGCTTGCAGTCCTGGTTCATGTGGATGGCCGGGGAGTTCTCCGGCCGTCCCTCGTGCTACGTGGAGGAAACCGACGCCGTGCCGAACTTGAAGTTCGGGTCGGTGTAGACCTCCGGGGCCATCCTCGACTCGAGGCTGCGCTCGGCGAGCTGGTTCTCGAAGTACTCGCGGATCCATGGGTCCTCGTTAACGTATTCGATGTTGACACCCTCGGCGTTGCCCTGCTCGTCCTCTTCCTTGCCGATGAACTGGACGGGAGGGTGCAGCGCGAAGTATCGGGCGGCCTTGAGGCCCAGGTTGAAGTGCTGGTGGAAGTACTGGTCGGGCGGGGTGACGGCGCTGCCCTCATGCCAGGGGTAGACCTTCTTCTCTCCTCCGTCCTGTGGCCACATGATGGAGTAGCCCTCGCCGCCGGGGATAACGATGAGGCGTCCGGGTCCGTGGCGGTGCGCTTTCTTGTAGGTGCCCGGCGGGAAGACGGACATGTGGGCCGATATCTCCGAGCCGGGGACGTACATGGCGATGGACGAGCCACCCGCGCCGCGGCTGCCCGCCGCGGTGAGTTTGTCCCACGCGAGCAGGTCAGGCCAGAAGTTGCCGCGCCAGACGGTGCCGCCAACGGCGCCCCACGCGCTGCCGAAGTCCTTCTCGACGTCCTTGGCCTCGGAGAAGAAGTCCTGGTCAGCGTCGTCGAGGATGCTCTTGTTGACGTGCGGGTTGTTCATGAAGAATTCGGGGTCGGGGATGGTGCTGAGCGCGATGGGGAGGTAGTTGAAGAAGAGGAGGCGCACCGGCGCGTTGCCCATGTTGCGCAGCTCGCACCACGAGTTGCGGGGGATGACAAACACGCTGCGGTCCGACCACTCGAAGTCGCGCTTCGCGTTGCTGATCTCGCCCCAGACGGACGCGAAGCCTCGCCCGGTAAGCACGTAGACCATCTCCTCGACGCCGAGCTTGAACGGGTCGAGCGAGGCTCCCGCCGGGATCTCCTGGACACGCGCCTCCGTGACGCCTTCCATGTTGGTGAACCGAATGAAGGCGGTGTCGCAGCCCCGGACGTCCCAATGGGCAAGGTTCAGGGTGCGAAGGTCCTCGACGTAGCAGTCGGAGAGTACCGGCACGCCCTTGGCGGCCTGCTCGTCGAGCCAGTTGTCATGCGTGAAATAGCTGCGGACCATCGTGTTCGCTCCTTCTGTTTTCTGTTCGCGCAGGCTGCCTTCGGCTGGGCCTCGCCTCTGTTCCGTCTTCCGCCCTAGAGCGCGCGTACCTCAGTCATCGCCTCGTCCAGGAAAACTCCGTAGATGTCGTCGGGGTCGGCCTGTACGGAGTCGCCGGGACTCTCCGGGCCGAATGGCGAGTCGATGATGGTTACGGGAACCGTGCCTCCGGCCAACGGGCCCGCAACCTGGGCGGTTGCGCCGTTGGCGAGTTCAACCTTGTCGCCGGCTCTCAGCGTCTCCGCACCCATCAGCGAGTCACCTCCTGCGCGATCTCCCGGTTGCGCTCGTCGGCGTCCTCGCCGCCATCGACTCCGCGCTGGTTCATGATGGGGCTGTACTTGCTCGCCATGCCCTGGCGCTCGAACGCGAACGCCTGACCGCCACCGAGCTCGGCGCGCTTGGACCAGTGCTCCGTGTCCATGCCGAGGTAGACGTTCCTCTCCGGGTCACGGAACGTGTTGATCGGGTCGCCGCCGTCCTCGACGATGCGCATCTGTTCCTCCAGCATGCGGCGGAACATGATGACGCCCTTGTCCGAGCGTCCGAGGTGTTCGCCCGTGCGGTCGGCGATGAGGCCCTGCGTGATCCACGCGGCAACGTCCTGCGCCGAGTTGGAGTCGAGTATCTCGAACCGCACCCGGCCGTCCTCCTTCAGTTGGATGAGAGGCGGGTGGAAGAGGGGGATGTCCTCGTCGCGCTGGTCGGGGTCGTCCGCAGACATCTTCGGATGGCACATCACCCACCAGTGTCCGGTGCGGTGGTCGTCCAGTGGCACGCGGATCTGGAACGACGGGCCGACGCCACGGGCGATGCCGGGGGTGTCGCCGGGGTCCTTCCACGTGTCGAGCGCGACGCCGCTGCCGCCCTGGCGGAGGAAGTAAGGGAATACGATGGGGTGGCCCTGCGCCCACTCGGGGTCCTCGTAGCCGCCGCCCTTGACGAGTCTGCGCTTGATGATGCCGTACTGGAATTTGTCGAAACCGATGCGCTCGTTCTCGTACCGCTGGCGCACCTTGTCGCCCTGGCCATTCATGATGGCGACGTAGTTGCCCCACTCACCGTGCAGCCACTCGGAGTGCACCGGGTCGAGCGAGTTCTCCTGGCACTGAAGCCAGTTGCAGGGAAGCTCCGTGTAGCCGATGTCCCGGACGACGCCGTCCAGCGAAAAGACGTCCCAGTTCGGCAGAAGCGGA
>JAPOOH010000393.1 GCA_026713505.1 Chloroflexota bacterium
CATGGCGCAGAGTATGACGGAGAGCGGCGCCAGAGTCGCGCTGGACGAGATTCAGCACCGGTTGCGCGGGTTCGAGCGGGACCCGTTCGCTGCGTGGATGTCCCAGGTATTCCTCGATGCAGCGCTCGCCGACCTGTGCGGCGAGGCCGGAGCACGGCTCCGGTCCGTGGTGCGGGTGTGCGACAGCCTGGAGCAGGCACCCCCGCGCGAAGGCTTCGATCTGGTGGTCGGCAACCCGCCGTACGGTCGAGTCACGCTGTCGCCGGAGATGCGCGAGAAGTTCCGGCGCAGCCTGTTCGGGCACGCGAACCTCTACGGCGTGTTCACCGATCTGGCGCTGCGGTTCACCCGGCCGGGCGGCGTCATCGCCTACGTGACCCCGACGAGCTTCCTGTCCGGAGAGTATTTCAAGGCGTTGCGCGGACTGCTTGGCCGGGAAGCGCCGCCGGCGAGCATCGACTTCATCACGGAACGCAGGGGCATCTTTGCCGACGTGCTCCAGGAAACGCTGTTGGCCGCCTATCAACGCGGCGCCGAAGCCGACGCGGGACGCGTGCACTTCCTCTCCCCGGGGCCGAACGGCTCGATCGACAAGACCACGGCGGGCGCCTTCCGTCTGCCCGACCATACGGACCAGCCTTGGT
The DNA here is from genome assembly GCA_026713505.1 of Chloroflexota bacterium. Taxonomy (GTDB): domain Bacteria; phylum Chloroflexota; class Dehalococcoidia; order Lucifugimonadales; family Australimonadaceae; genus Bin16. Next base: position 645 of record JAPOOH010000393.1, read on the forward strand.
TGATGCCGCGCACCCGAGCACAGAGCGCGCTGGTACGCCGCGCTGAGCGCTTGCCGCATCGATTGGCCGATTACGGCTATACCGTCAGTACCGGGCCCCTGGTCTGGAACCGGCACAAGACGAACCTCCGGGCACGCCCTGGAAAGGGGCGCTTTCCGCTGATTTGGGCCGAATCGGTGCGATCGGACGGGGTGTTCGAATTCCGGGCGCGCAAACGCAACCACGAACCGTATTTCGAGCCGAAGGCGAAAGACCGCTGGGTGGTCACGGACTTCCCGTGCGTCCTGCTGCAAAGGACAACGGCGAAAGAGCAACGCCGGCGTCTGATCGCCGCGGAGCTTCCCGCGTCGTTCATCGAGGCGCACGGCGCGGTCGTTGTCGAGAACCACTTGAACATGATCAAGGCGCTCAACGGCACCCCGAAGGTGAAGCCAGCAGTACTCGCGGCATTGCTGAGCAGCGATCTGATAGATCAGGTGTTCCGATGCATCAACGGCAGCGTGGCGGTATCGGCCTATGAGCTCGAAGCGTTGCCCCTGCCTTCACCAAAGGACCTCGAGGAGTTGGACCGGCTGGTCAGACGGCGCGCGAGCCGCGCACGGCTGGAGCAGGCCATCGAGCGCCTGTACGGCAGCGAGACCCCATGATGCCCTTGCCGCCGCTGCTGCCATTCCCCGACATTCACGAACGACTGCGCACGATTTTTCCGGAAGGGACTGCGAACCGGAACTACGTGATCCGCGAGATCGCCGCCAAGACCGTGTTCGTCATGCTCTACATCGGCGCGGTCGCCGACGCTGAACGCTGGTTGCGGCCGGACCAGGTGACGCGGATGACGGATGCACAGGCCGCGCTGCGCGAGGACTCCGAACGACACGACTGGCAGCAAGCGTCCATGCGTCCCGCCGCCGGAAACATCGAAGGCCGATGGTACGCGGCGAACACGCGCGAACCCATCCGCGACGAGACGCTACGCGAGGGGCTCGTACGCCTGGGAGCGGTCGAGGAGCGCGAAGGCCTCCCGACGACATCTCCGCGCCCGCGCTATGCCCTCGCTCCCGATTTCGCAGCGCTGTTCCACCCCGATTTGGACAACGAAGCATTGCAAGCGCAGATCACACGGTGGCAGGAGGCGAATCTCACCGCCGGAGCGCTGGCACGCATCGCAATCATCCGCCGAGGTGCGATCGCACGTGAGGGACGAGTGCTCGTCACGTTCCCGAACGGAGAAACCCGCGATATGGAGCCGGGGTCGAGCTCGGTGATCTCCAAAGCGGTGGTGGAGGAATTCGCGCCGCGCTTTCTCACTCAACCCAGCGTCATATGGCTGAGCGAGAGCCGCCACCACGTGGTGGCACGCGATGACCAATTGGCGCAGGAGATCGGCCTCACGATCGATCCGGGCCGGAATCTGCCTGACCTCATCCTGGTAGACCTCAGGCCGAAGGACCCGCTTCTTGTCTTCGTTGAGGTCGTGGCGACGGATGGTCCGGTCAATGAAGCTCGTCGAGCAGCGTTGATGGCAGTCGCGCAGGAGGCCGGATTCAGCGAGCGCCACACGGCATTCGTGACGTCCTATGCGGACCGTGACAATCACGCGTTCAAAGGCTCAGTCAGCGAGCTGGCCTGGCGATCCTTCGCGTGGTTCATGTCAGAGCCGGACCACATCATGGTGCTGCATAGAGGCACCGAAGCCGACCGGGCTCACCTATCAGAGTTACTCAGAGACTGACAGCGGGTTGGGAGACCTCTCGTTCGCTACCGTCGTTTAGTTTTGCGCCGTCGTTCCCTCTCATTTGCGGCTACACCGAGAAATTGAAGTAACGCCTTTCTCCGTAGTCGTAGAGCTGAACACTATTTCCTGAAACTTTGCCACTGAAATGTGAACGAGAATGATAGTCAAACCCAGAAAACTTCCTTCCATTCAGCTTGATGGCAATATGTGCTCTCACACCATAGTGAAAAATGCTACCCGAGCGCATGCCACTCAGGTGGCAGCGCGCCTCGTAATCGTATGTCTGGGACATAGATGAGTACTTGCGTCGCTCGTAGCTATAGACTGATGTTGAGAACTGGCCATTTGCACGACCGGCAGCGGCGAACGCGACGGCTCTACGAACATCTTCGCGCATGGTGTCTACTCCTTCACTCGTATACATATCCCTCTACATCAACGCCCTTTACACAACTTTTGCAGTGCGAGACAGTTCTAGGTACCTGCAGAACCCGTTAGCCATCCGCATCTGACGCGGTGATCGGCACTCCGGCCGAAACAGCACAGGGCTACCAACCAGAATGCACAGGGCCCGGGCCCGCGAGGTGGCAACGTTGAACCGGAAGCGGTTGTAGAGAAACTCCATCCCCCTTGGCGCGTCCTCGGGGCTCGAGGAAGTCATCGAATAGAGGACAACCGGCGCCTCCTGTCCCTGAAAGCGGTCGACGGTGCCGATCCGTTCAGCGAATGCTGGCAATGCCTCGGCGAGAGCGGAGACCTGCGCGTTGTATGGAGCAACGATGAGCACATCGTCCGCGGTGAGCGGCCGGACCACGCCCTCAGCGTCTTGCCAGTTGTAGTGTCTCAACAGCATCCCTGTCAGCCACCCTATGGCTTCGACCTCTTCGGGCGATCGAGCTTGGTTCCCCTCATGAGACACCGGCACGTAGAGGAGACCGGATCCATCTAGAGGCGACTCGCTGCCGCCTCTAGGCACGATACTCTGGCGATCGAGCCCTGGGCGCGCTTTTCTCTTGCTTTCCTAATACATCACGGACGTGCAATAGGCAATCTATGGTA
>JAPOOH010000394.1 GCA_026713505.1 Chloroflexota bacterium
AGAACATCGCGACTCCGCTGTCATTGCACTGGGGCACCGAAATGCCGGGCTGGTCCTCCCTGTCGGTTGTGTTTGCGTTGATGGCTCTTACGCGATAGGTGTAGTCCGAATCCAGGCTCGGCGGGTCGAGGGGGTCTGCAGAGGCATTCCGAGGCAGGGAAGCCGTTCCGGCCGCGGCTATCACGATGGCGACCGCGATGGCAATCCATTGTCGCCATATCGAAGTGCGTCTTTGCCATATGGCCGGCAAGCTGTTCATCCGTATCCTCCTTTGCCCCTGCTTCCCCTGCCACTGGTGGCCTATCGCTCCTTGGGTCGCCAGACGATCCACGGTCCGGTGCGGCGATACCCCTCTATTGAGAATTACGATTGGAATGAATGCCGGGTTTTGAGCGACAGGGCTTGGGTGTGCCGTTCGCGGAAGCCGTACCGGCGCCGGGCCAGGTGTAGGCCTACTTTGGGCCGCACCTCCAGTTGGTGACGGTCCTGGCGCTCAAGAGCAGCAGGGCGGCGCCGGCCGTGGTACGGCAGGGGCGATTCAGGGATGGGCCTACGCCAGCAGGAGGCTCGTGAGCCAGTCCTCGAGGAGCGCGCGCACCTCGTCGGCGCACTCGCGGAGGCCGTGGCCCGCGCCTGGGTAGGTGACGAGCTGCTTCGGGCCGGACGCCCAGTCGATGATGGTCTCGGCGTTCACGAGCGGCAGGACGGCATCCGCCTCGCCGTGGACGACCAGCAGCGGCCTGCCGCCGAGGAGCGCGGCGTCCTCCGCGCCCATCGTCTGGCTCGCGAGCGCTGCGACGCCCCGCACGTGCGTCGTGTAGCGCGACGCCGATATGACGACGCCCCCGCCGAACGAGTGCCCGACCAGCGCGACGCGCGTGTAGCCGAGCGCGGCCATCTGCCAGACGGCGGTGAGCACGTCCAGCGTGGACTCGTCGAGGTTCGCCGGATGGCGGTAGTTGACGCGCAGCGAGGCGGCGCCCCGCTGCGCGAGGCGGACGGCGACGTCGCGGTAAAGGCCGTTCGCCGGGCCGTCGAACCCGCCCCGCGCCCCCGCCGCCCAGACGACGCCGACACCTCGTTCCTCGTCCGGACGGTGCAGGATGCACGCCACGTCGCCGCGCGTGGTGCGGAGCGTCAGGCCGTTGCCGGGCTGGCCTTCCGGGGCAGAGGCGTCATCCGCGCCGAGCAGCTCAATGGAGTAGCGCTCGTAGAGCGGTGCGTTCCGGGCGTCGTCAGGGGAGAACATGGGGGTATTCTTCACATCGATGCACAGGATGTACAGGATGTGCAGGGCAACTGTGAGTCAGACGCGGCGGGTGTTGTGGGAAGGGCGGACGAAAGAGAGGGGCGTCAGTGTCCCGGTCAGGGCAGTCTGCCAGCGATGTAGACCGTGGATGTGACGATCGCGACGACGACAGCTACGCCCATACCGCCGATGGTCCCTATCATCCACCTGAGCTGCGAACTGAACTCCTTGTGCATCTCAGCGCGTAGTTCGCCGTGCCTGCGCTCAGCGTCCTCGCGGAGTTGACCATGCTCGCGCTGGTTCTCCTCGCGGAACTGACCATGCTCGCGCTGGTTCTCTTCGCGGAACCTGCCGAATTCCACGAGGAACGTCGCGAAGGCATCCTGGTTCGTTGGGGTCATGTCTACCGAAGTCCCTATCCGGAGCGTCGAACTTGGTTGCTCCCATTGTACTACACCGGAATACGGGTGTGCACCCCTCGATGTTGCATCGCGCGTGTTCTTCCTCACTGCGGGAATCACTGTGTATCTCGCCGCCGATGGCGCCGCCCGACGGCTACTCCCAGCAGTTGACCGTCGCCATGCGAGGCGTAGAGTATGGCGCAGCGGGGAAGGGGCAGGGATGAGGATGACAAGCTGAGGAGGCGTCGCATGACAACGACAGTGAACGTGAAGAGCTTCGTTGACGAACTGGTGGCGGACGTGGTGGAACCGGCGGCCGACGCGCTCATGGACACGCGCTACTTCCGCGACCTGCGCGCGGGCACGCTGACGATACGGCGGCTGCAGGGCTACGCGCTGCAGCACACCTGGTTCAACCGGGCGCTGCTCAAAAGTGGCGCGATCCGCATGATCAAGGCAGCCGACAACCCCCGCGCGTTCAAGGACATGATCGCGGGCATCGTCGCCGAGCACGACCACCCGGACCTCTGCCAGGAGTTCGGGATGAACATCGGGCTCACGGAGCGCGACTTCGAAGAGATGGTGCCGGTGCACGAGGTGCTGCTGCACACGAGCGTTATCGTGGCGTCGTCGCTCATCAACACGTGTCCGGCGGCGGGCAGGGCGTCCGGCCTGACGAACGAGACG
>JAPOOH010000395.1 GCA_026713505.1 Chloroflexota bacterium
ACACCCCCACTCCCCCGGCAAAGGGGCCCCGTCCCTCTGCACTCCCTGTCAGGTCCACCTCATCCCAGCCCCACCGGTTCACCCTCATCCCTGCCTCTCCTCCAAGGGGGAAGGGATCAGAGGACGCGGTAGGCCCAGACGTAATACCAGATGTCTGGTTCGCCGTTGGGCATGGGCTGGAATGGTTCCGTCTGTTACAGGAGCTCCCACTTGCCCGCCTCCGCCAGCGCGTCCTGTTTCACGTCGAAACCGCCCTCCGTGTAGTAGTCCGTGCGGATGCTGAAGACGATGTACCCGCCCGGCTTCGTGATGCGGACGAGCTCGTCGAGCGACTCCGCCGGGGCGTGGCCGAAGGTGAACGTGCCGACGCAGGTCGTTGAGTCGAAGGCGTCGCTCTCGAAGGAGAGGGGCTTGCCGAGCTCGCCGACGACCAACTCCTCGTAGACGAACTTCTCGTTGGCGGTCATCAGCATGCCGGGGGAGAGGTCCAGGGCCGTGATGCGCTTGAATCCGAGCCGCGCAAGCTCCTGGCCGACCATGCCCGTGCCCGCGCCCGCATCGAGCAGCTTGGACTCGGGGCCTGATATGTACTTCGCGAGCGTTTCCGCAGCGGTGCGCGGGCCGATGAAGCCGAGCGATTCGAGGTCAGCGTCGTACTCAGTGGCCCAGCCGTCGTACTCGGTGGTCAGTTCGTTGTAGTCCTTCGAGTCGTAGACCCGCTGGATGCGTTCGGTGCGCGCCTTGTCAGACGTCATGCAATTCCTCCGTGTGTGTGGTGCGTCCCGCAGGCTATCACGGACAGTTGGGGTGTGCGGGAGCGGGTAGGGGAGTCAGGCAGAGGTGCGGCGGAGCGGAGCGAAGAGGTAGATGAGCGCGCCGGGAGCTGCCACGGCGCCCCCGAGCCAGAAGATGCTGTCGTACGTTCCGGTCAGCCTGACGACGGCGCCCATCACGAGAGCGCCCACCGTTGCGCCGCTGAGGCTGCTGAGGAACATGATGCCTACGGTTGCCCCCTGAAGGCCGGGCGGCGAGGCGTCCATGGCTGAGGCATTGATGACGTCCTGGCTCGACCAGAGGAAGAGCCCGATGAACGCGAGCGCGAGGGTGATGACGAGGAACTCCGCCTGGACGGCGATAGACGTGAGTGGCACGGTGAAGTCCAGCACGACGTTCGTTTCCCCGATGGCGGCGACGACGAAAAGGCCCACACCGATGACGAACATGGCGGTGACGATGGGGAGCCGCCGTCCGACACGGTCTGAGAAGTATCCGAAGAACGGGCCGACGACGACGCCGAGGAGCGTGAGCAGTCCGACATGCAGTCCGACGCCGAAGCTGTCCATGTCGAGGTCCTGCGCGAGGTAGACCGGCATAAAGCTGATGAGCCCGAAATGGGAGAAGGAACGGGAGAAGTTTGCGTAGGCGAGGCTTACGTATACCGGGTACCGGAGCAGGCGCACCGTGTCGGTCAGCCTTGGATGGTGAGCGGAGGGCTCCGGCTTCGGCCTTGGCGCGCCCGTGAGGAGCCAGTAGATGGCGATCGTGATGGCGACGGCGGGCATGAAGCTGAGCAACGTGTAGAGCCGCCAGTCGTCGGCGAGCCACGCGGTGAGGATGAACCCCACGGCCAGCGGCCCGAGCGCCTCACCCGCGCCGGAGCCGGAACCGTGGAAGGCGATGGCCATTCCCCTGCGGTCCGGGAACCGCGTGCTGAGCATGGAGATGGCGGGCGGATGCCAGAACGAAGCGGCGAGTCCGCCGAGCGATGCCAGGGCGATGACCGGCCACACCCAGGGCGCGAGTCCCGAGAGCATCATGAAGAGCGCCGCGAAGAAGAAGGAGACCGGGAGTATCAGGTGCCAGTGGCCGCTGAGCCGGTCCGACACGTAGCCGACGAAGAAGTTGGGGAAGCCGCCGCCGAACTGCTTGATGATTGCGATGGCGGTGACGCCGGTGGCTGTGAGCTCGTACTCCTCCACGATGAGCGGGAGGAATACGGCGAAGGCGGCGATGTACCAGTGCTTGAGCCCGTGGCCGACGGCGATGGTGGCTATGTAGGTGGGCCCGGCCGCGCGGAACGACCCGGAACCTCGGAGTGCTGATGCGTCGCTTGCCATGTGGATGTCTTCGAGAGCAGCCGTTGCGCTCGCGGGAATCCGAGGAATGATAACAGGGGGAGGGGCCGCTCTGCGGCCGGCAGCGCCTGCTATGCTCGTGGCATGTACGTCATCGGCACCGCAGGCCACGTCGATCACGGGAAGTCGACGCTCGTGCAGGCGCTCACGGGCATCGACCCGGACCGTCTTGCGGAGGAGAAGCGGCGCGGCATGACGATAGAGCTCGGCTTCGCGTGGGTGACGCTGCCCAGCGGACGCGAGGTGAGCATCGTGGACGTGCCCGGACACGAGCGCTTCATCAAGAACATGCTCGCGGGCGTCGGGGGGATCGACCTCGCGCTGCTCATCGTCGCGGCGGACGAGTCCGTCATGCCGCAGACGCGCGAGCACCTCGCGATCCTGGACCTGCTCGGTGTGCAGCGCGGGCTCGCGGTCATCACTAAGGCCGACCTTGCGGACGCCGATATCCTCGCTCTTGTGCAACTGGAGGGGGAAGAGCTGCTGGAGACGACGACGCTCGCGGGGTCGCCCGTGCACGCGGTCTGCGCGACGCCCGGCGACGGCGGGCAGGAGCTCGCCGCGGCGATCGACGCCGCGCTGGACGAGACGCAGCAGCGCCGCGACGTGGGGCGTCCGCGTCTGCCGGTCGACCGCTCGTTCGCGGTCGCGGGGTTCGGCACGGTGGTGACGGGCACGCTCATCGACGGCACGCTGGAGGCGGGGCAGCCAGTGGAGATCGTGCCGGGCGGCGTGCAGGGACGCATCCGTGGGTTGCAGTCGCACCGGCAGAAGATCGACGCAGCCTCGCCGGGGAACCGCGTCGCCGTGAACCTGAGCGGCGTGAGCGCGCAGGAGATAGACCGGGGCGGGGTGCTGACAAGGCCGGGCTGGCTGCGGGCCACGCGCGCGGTCGACGTG
>JAPOOH010000396.1 GCA_026713505.1 Chloroflexota bacterium
GGACGGTGTTGTCGTCCTCGCCAAACTCACCAACGTAGAGCAGGGCATCTTCGCCCTTGCCCTTGGTTCGCCACTCTATGCGCGCGGCCATGGTCACCACTCTTTCCCGTTCGGGCGCCCGCGAGGGACGCCCCTACATCCGACACCGCCACACCGCCCCGCCGGTTCACCCTTATCCTGACCTTCCCCCATCAAGGGGGAAGGGATCAGGCGACTAGAGGAAGGTGTTGAGCACCTTGGGGAGCATGACGTTCTGAGCGAGGATGAGCTTACGGAACACCAGTTTGAAGCCGGTGTCCGGATCGCGGCGCACGAGGTCTTCCCGGCGCCCGACGAATTGGTTCACCTCGTCCTGGAGGCGGTTCTGGTAGCAGAAGAACTTGCTGTTGACCCTTATCTCGTCGCCATCGACGCTGACGAGCTCGACGTTGGAGACGATGTGCTCGAACCGGGAGACCGGCTCCTCGGGCCAGTGGACGCCTGTTTTCAGTTGCCGGATACGTCCGGCGAGGATGTCCTTCCCCTCGTCGAACCAGTTGATCTCCTCGTCCATGCTGGTGAACTCGAGGTCCCAATCGCCGAACTTGATGTTCCGGCGCATGGGCATCCAGTAATGGAGGTCGTCGGCAAGCAGGTCGAGCCACTCCTCGTGCCTGCGCTCGTCGAGCAGGCGCGCCTCCAGATAGAGGAACTGCTCGAGTTCATGTTTGAGGACCACGTCCTCTAGCGCCTGCCGGGCCGCATTCGGGGTATCGACCATGTTTCCCCTCCTCGGATGCACGGAGCGCCGCCGGACTGTTCGCACGACGGCGCTCGCGGGACGTCAACTCCTCTTACTCCGTCGCCTCGCGGACCTCGTTGAAGAAGACGTACTCTTCCTGGCCCACGAGGGCCGCGTTCTCGTGCTCCGTGAACCGCACGAGCACGTATGCGCCGTCGCCGGGGTTCGCCGTAATCTCCCCGGCGCCTCCGTAGATGGTGGCGATCTTCGTCCCCTCCGGCAGGTTGCGGAAGGTGTCGGCCCCGTTCGGGCCGCTCAGTACGTACTTCTTCGGTTCCGTCACGGCTCTCCTCTACCAGATGCGGTGGTCGGCGGACTTGTTTACGGGGTAGAGGTCGTCCCAGCTGTTGGCCTCCATGAAGGCGAGCCAGCGGCTGAAGCGTGCGCGCTGGGCCTCCTCCGTGTAGGAGCCGTTGAAGACGACACCCGGCAACCGGTCGTTGTACTTGCCGAGGCCCTTGCCGTTGGCGAAGAAGTAGTCCAGCTTCCGCGCCCTCGCGCCCTGGCTGGCAGGGAACACGTAGTTCCAGTTCTCCATGTCGTCAGACTCGAAGAAACCCACGGGGCCGTTGAAGCGTTCCGAGTAGTGGCGGACGCCGTCGCGCACGTGCTTGGGCGCGGTCTTGTCAATGCCCGAGAGCGTCCAGCGCTCGACAACGCCCACGGAATGGGGTTGCCACCAGCGCAGTCGCCAACTGTCCACCATGACGGAGGGGAAGATGGCGAAGTGGCCGCCGCCCCAGCCGTGGGGCGCCATGATCTTGTCCGCCAACAGCTTGCTCTTGCGAGCAGTGGCCTCGCGGAAGTAGTCGTCGACGCCTTCCTCGTACCACTCCTCCTCGTACTCTGGGACGCCGGGCTGGTGGTAGAGCGTGCACATGCCGCCGTGGCCCAGGTTGTGGTCGCCGATGGCGTACTTGTTCATGGGGAACGGGGCGGCATTCCGCGTCCGGTCGCGCCCGCCCTTCGACCCGCGGTCCTGATGGAGCTTGGCGGCAGAGGCGGAGCGATGGGTCATCGCTGTGTGGGTGAGGTCGGTGACGGAGGTGAAGCCGGGCACTTTCCAGTTTGTGGGAAGGCGGTGGCGCTGGAACGGTGTGAACATGTCCAGTCCGGCGTCGACGCCATCGCTCGACTGCAGGCAGTGGCGGAGGCTCTCGGCGAAGGGGCCGAGGTAATCCTCGAACGAAGGGGCCTTGGGGTCCCAGGTCGCCCAGAGGGAGCCGTAGAAATTCTTGAACTGGGCGACTTCTGCGAGGCCCCACTCTTCCTTGGGGAGCGTCCCGCAGTAGGCCTCCGGGGAGTGTTGGAAGCCTGCGCCCACGAGGCGTCCCGTGGTGTCGTAGGTCCACGCGTGGAATGGGCAGGTGAAGATAAGGGAGTTGCCCTGGTCGTAGCGGACGACCTTCATTCCGCGGTGCCTGCATGAGTTGAGGAAGGCGCGGATCTGGTTGTCCTTGCGGTCCCGTACGACGATCACCTCTTCGGTGCCCATGCGGCTGATGACGAAGTCGCCCGGATTGGGGATCTGGCTCTCGTGGCCCAGGAATAGCCAGCACCGCTGGAATATCTGCTCCATCTCCTGCTCGAATATGTCAGGGTTGACGTAGAGTTCCCGGCTGACCGTACCGCGCTCAGGGTCAATGTAGTCGCGGATCGAGCGGTCTCCGCGTGCACGAATAATGGCTACCATCGCCCGCCTCCTTTACTGACCGACGCCAGTCTGTTTCCTTCTCCTGCTGCGAATCGTAATCATCCGTCCGCCTCTTGTCTACCGGCTTGCGACGGCTCTGCGCCGGAGTACGGACGGAGCTGCGATTCGCGACCCGTCCAGCCCCGACGCGACACCGGCCCCTGGCTCGGTCGGGCCGTGACCGCGTACGTTGGTTGCATGACTACCGCCTTGCCATGACCCATAGATCGCGCTTATAGCTCGCAGCCTCAGCTATCAATCAGGATTATAGGTTCGGCGCCAACTTGTGAATTCGATGGCCACCTTACCGCCTTAAGCGCAGGAAGCAGGCCACGGCCTGGGAAACACCCTGCATTAGGGTGGCCAAGTGGCCAGGATCGCGCGCTGGAGTACTCGTGGGAGGAGCATCAAGGTGGCCAACCGTTTGGGGGCGTTGGCCACCTTGATCAGGGGGAACGCCGCTGCTTCCGGATTCCAGCCTGAGCGGGAACGGTCAAGCGTGTGGATGTTGTCATGCTGAGCGAGCCGGTGGCTTCGTTCGTTATAACCATGCGGCCGTTACCCGCGTGGACACCCCTGCAGCAGGGGAGACCCTCATCCCTTCCGGCGCTCCGCATGCCCCACGCGCGCCTCTCTGTATTCCTGCATTCGCGGGACTGGCAGGCAGATTTACGAGTGGACGCCGGGCCCATTTTGGAGTAGTATTGCAGTGCTGAGAGTGGGCATCGCCCACTCTCGCGTTTTCTGGAAACGCCGATGCTGGAGGTAGAAGGGACGCATGAAGAGCGACTTTCTCATCGCCGTTACGCAGCTCGCGGCTGAGCGCAACCTGCCGCAGGACATGGTCGTCTCTGCGGTGGAAGCGGCGCTCGCCTCCGCATATCGTAGGGACGGCGCATCCGGCAGCCAGACTAACATCCGCGTGCACCTGGACCCGAATACGGGCGAGGTGGAAGTATTCCAGTTGCGGACGATCGTCGAGGAAGTGACGAACGACCTGGCCGAGATCACCCTCGCCGAGGCGAAGCGCGCCAGGAAGGGTGCAGTGCTCAGTGTCGGCGACGTGCTGGAGGAACAGCTCTCCGCGCACGCCGCCGGACGCATCGCCGCGCAAACCGCGAAGCAAGTGGTGTTCCAGCGGCTTCGGGAGGCCGAGCGAGAGCTGGTGTACGCCGAGTTCGCCGAGAAGAGCGGCGAGGTTTACACAGCGACCGTGCAGCGTGGCTTCGGCGGCGCGATAACGATGGACCTCAACGGGCGGGCGTCCGCCATCCTCCCTCCAACTGAACAATCGCCTATGGAGCGGTATCGCCCGGGCATGAAGCTGAAGGTGATTATCACGGAGGTCACCCGCACGCAGCGGGGACCGGAGATCATAGTCTCGAGAACGCACCCGGACCTCCTCAAGCGCCTGTTCGAGATGGAGGTGCCGGAGATATACAACGGTATCGTGGAGATACGCGGCATCGCCCGCGAGCCCGGCTCGCGCTCCAAGGTGGCCGTCTACGCCCGTCAGGACGGAGTCGACCCGGTGGGAGCGTGCGTCGGCCTGCGTGGCATCCGCATCCAGAACATCGTCAACGAGTTGCAGGGCGAGAAGATCGACGTCATCCAGTGGTCACGCGACCTGTCGGTCTACATCTCCCACGCGCTCAGCCCGGCCCAACCACTCCGGGTTGACCTGAACGAGACCGAGCAAGCTGCGACGATCGTGGTGCCGGACAGGCAACTCTCGCTCGCCATCGGCCGCGAAGGACAGAATGCGCGCCTCGCCGCCAAGCTGACGAACTGGAAGATAGACATCAAGAGTTCGACCGAGATCGAGATCGAGCGGATGCGCGTGCAGATAGAAGGCGCCGTCGCCGAGCGCGAGTCGGTGGACACTCGGCCGCGGGAGACTGCTGCAGTTGCTTCCGAGGAGATTTCTGGGGAGGCCGATGTAGAGCGTGCCGTTGCCATCGCGGCGGAAGAAGCCGCAATCATGGCGGAGTTGGAAGCCGAGGCAACAGGCCGGCCATCTGAGGAAGCCGAATCGCTTACGGGCGGACTCAGCCCGGAGGAGATGCTCGCGCTCGAATCGCTGGACCAGGTAGACGAAGAGATCGAAGAGGTCATCGTCGAAGAGGTCGAGGACGGCTTCGGAGAGGACGATGTCTGGAAGGTGCCGGAGCCCATCGGCGGCGGCCCGACCATCCGATTTGCC
>JAPOOH010000526.1 GCA_026713505.1 Chloroflexota bacterium
ACTACCCGCGGATCGGCGAGGCCGCCGGCACACGCTTCTGGTACCACGGCCTGCGCAACGTCTTCATCACGGTGGCCGAGCGCGACCTGCTGCTGCCGCCCTCGCTGACCAAACGGCTGGTCAACCACGCCCCGCCCTCGGACGTCACCGAGGGTTACGCGGCGGACTGGACCATCGGGCAACTGCGCGAGCCCGCGCAGCGGATCGCGGAGCGCATCGAGACGTTGATGAACTCCTGACGCCGCCAGGTCGTCGACGCTTGTGCGACGTTCCCTGCTCGTCCGACACCGATGGCTCGCTTGTCCCGACGGAGCAAAGCATGACCTTCCTGTAGGCGCAGCGCCATGCAATGATGTGCGATCGTCGCATGTCAACGGCATCCACTTTGCAGGACCCTCAAGCCTCCCCCAGGTCAGTACGCGATTTAGTCCAAGCCTGTATTCGCCGAATTCGACGCTTCTTAGGTTGAGAGTCTGCCTTTAGTCGCTAGCGTACGACCCAATAATCCGATTATTTCGACTCAGGGCTTGACGCCAACCCGCCCGTAGCTTGGAAATCAGTGCCTTCCTGTTTCCAAACACTTCCCGGTTGGTGATGCGTAAGACAGTGATGTCAAATCTAGCGCAATCTTCGTCCTTTAGCTTGTCACGTTTCCTTTGCTCATCGGTGAGATGGACGGATCCATCAATCTCGACAGCAAGCCGTATCTCAGGAAAAAAGAAGTCAACTATCCATTTTCCGGACACAGCATGCTCGCGCTTGAATTTTCCCCGTAGAACGCCGCCATTTAGCTGATTCAAGATATTTCTAAATTCTGCTTCGGCGCGAGTTGGATTCTTTCGGTGACGATCGGCAATTTGCAAAATCGAGCTTCTGCTCGGCGTTGATCTAAACGAAATAGGGTCGCCAACAACTCGGGGAAATGCGACAACGCTTGCGGACACCCCAAGGTTGGAATTCCGTTTCCCTTTATTTTGCCCTGAGTGTTTACCAAACTTCCTTCTCTTCTTGCCTTCACGTTGCGAGAACCACTTGTCCCACTGCGCTTGACTTCTCAAGTCTTTGCTCCAATCGGCCGAACACGCGAAAACACATCATATATTGCCCGCACGGAGCGCGTCAAAGGTGGACACAGCGCTGAGAATGCGCCCCAAACAATCGGCAATCGAGAACTGGTCCGTATGCCGGCGGTCGCCAGCTGGATCCCGTTCGACCACGCCTGCAGGGTAAATGCCTTGCCCTACCTGTTCAGATGCACAAACCACCGGGCCACAGGATGCCACGCGGCCGAGCTGCACCGAGAAGCATGCATGACTTTCATAACGGGACTCCTTCCTCCCGAGTGCTGGTATTGACCTATCCATCCACGATATTCGTGGCCTTGATTTTCCTTGTATCGTTGCGGGAGATAGCGACAAATATCGGCTTCCAGTTGGGAACACCGAGAGAAACGCTGGTGAGGCAATCCATCCCAAACACCAAAGCCGAATACCAAGATGTGCGATGGTTGCACGTAATCTAGACATTGAAGGAATGCCGTTCTTCCAAATTCCCACATTTCGGTTGTAGGGCGCTCTCCCGCTGCTCCCAAAACGGTTTGAATGTAGTTGTAGAACGCAACCGTATTGTAGAACGAAGCTCGGTCTTCGCGTGTGAGATGCGGCCAGTCAGGGCCGAGAATGACCTTGGCCATTATGGTAGAAAAGCGCAGGTTGCCCTGTTCGATGAACCAGTCCTTGACGACTTCGCTGGTAAAGCCATCGTGAGGAATCCCCCCTCCGTAGTGCGACTCACCGACGAGTAGGAGGCGTGGCGGCAAATCGTGCTGGTTAGGCTCACCGAATCCGGGACCTAGCCATGGAAGTAGCTTTATTGGCTTCTCGTGATTACCGGTTCGTACAGATCGCTTACTCAATCACCATCCCCATGCGCTCCACAGCCTCACTTAGGGTCACGCTGTCGAGATAGACGCGGCCGTTGGTGGAGGACGCCCGGCGCTGCCCGATCAGGTGTCCGCCGACATGCAGGCTCTCGCTGTTCATGACCGCATGTGAGGCGTGCGCATGATCCAAGTCGTGCGGTCGCGCACCGGCCACGATCCCGGCCATGCCACGCGCCTTGGTGCAGAACCTGTAAAGCGCCCAGCCCGTCAACCGTTCGTCCTCATTCCTACCACGGAGCCCCCACTCCCCCGAGGCTAATCTTGGAAGGCCGTCCGGCGGCTCACGTGACTGTTCGTCCAGTAGAACATGTCTCGGCCCGATTATCGCGTCAATCAGCGCGAGCCGATCTGCCTTGACCTCACGCCAGTGCAATCGGCCCACGCCGTCTTCCTGCCTTGTTCGGCGTGCGCCTGCCCGGCCACGCCCCGCCGAAGGACGCCACGGAGACCGACGCCGCCCCCTGGTATCGAAGAAACCGGCCAGGCTCTTCGTGCAGGCGCCACGCCATGCGATGATGGGCGATCGTCGCGTGTCCGCGGCATTCCCTTTGCGGTACCCCTTGAGCATCCGCCATGCCGGCACGCGATCTCATCCAGGACTGTCTCACCGAACTCGACGCTTCGGACGACATGCGCGCGCTCTGGCACGCGGCA
>JAPOOH010000397.1 GCA_026713505.1 Chloroflexota bacterium
AGCTCGGAGCCGAACATCTTCTCGGTAAAGACGCCGCGTACGATGCCGTCGCCATGCTCACCCGTGAGGCTGCCGCCGAACTCCAGCACGAGGTCGGCGATCTCCTCCGCGATGGAGGCCATCTTCTCTACGCCTTCGTGCTGCTTCAGGTTCACGACGGGGCGGATGTGCAGGCAGCCGGTTGACGCGTGTCCGTAGTAGGCGGCCTCCGTGTCGTGCTTCGCGATGATCTCCTCGAAGCGGCGCACGTACTGGGGCAGCTGCTCCGGCGAGACCGCGGTGTCCTCCACGTATGGCAGCGGCTTGGCGTCGCCTTTGAGCGCCATCGCCAGCCCCAGACCCGCCTCTCGTAGCGCGTACCAGCGCTGCTGTTCGATGGGGTCGTTCGTGATCATGGTTGCGTAGCCGAGGCGCCGGTGTTCCATGTCGGCCTTCATCGCCTCGAGCCTCGCCTGCACCTCGCGCGGAGAATCGCCATAAAACTCAACGAACAGGAGCTCGCGGGGCTCGCCGATGAAGTAGTCCAGCAGGCTGCGGTAACCCGGGTTCACCTTGCAGTTGTCGATGATCATGTGCCCGACGAGCTCGACCGCCGACGGACTGTGCTCCAGGAGAGGGACGGACGCCTCCATGCACTCGATGAGGTCGGTGAAGTGAACGACGCCCAAGCCCTTGTAGCGCGGCAGCGGCACGAGGTTCACGCGCGCCTCCGTGACCGCTACGAGCGTCCCCTCCGAGCCGACGACGGCACGCGTGAGGTTCATCGGCCCGTCCCCGGTGAAGTCGTCGAGGTTGTAGCCCATGACACGCCGCAGGATGCGGGGGAAGCGCTGTGCTATCTCGTCGGCGTGCTCCCAGGCGAGACGGCGCGTCTCGCGGTAGATCGCGCCCTCGAGGTCGTTGCGCGACAGCTTGTCCTCCAGCGCCTCACCTGCTACGGGCGAGAAGTGCGCGCGGCTGCCGTCCGAAAGGATGGCTTCGACCTCCAGGATGTGGTCGAGCGTCTTGCCATAGATGACGGAGTGCGGGCCGCAAGAGTTGTTGCCGATGCCGCCGCCCACCGTTGCGCGCGCGCTGGTGACCGGGTCCGGTCCGTACATCAGGCCGTGCTGCCGCACCGCGGCGGAGAGGTGGTTGTTGACGATGCCGGGCTGCACGCGCGCCCACCGCTCCTCCGCCGACACCTCCAGCACGTTGCGCATGTACTTGGAGAAGTCCATGACGATGGTGTGGTTGGTCGTCTGCCCCGCGAGGGCCGTGCCGCCGCCGCGCGGCGTCACGGGCACGCCGTACTCGCGTGCGATGCGGATCGTGGCTTCGACGTCGTCGGCCGTTCGCGGCACCACCACTCCCACGGGCGTCATCTGGAAGATGGAGGCGTCGGTGGAGTACATGAGGCGGTTGTAGTGGTCCATCCGCACTTCTCCAGCGATCTGGCCCCGCAGCCTGTCCGCGATGGCATTGACCTCAGAGGCGGATATGGACGCGCCCTTTCGGGCGGTTTCGTACAGCAGTGGCATCGGGTCCTTCTCCCTGCGAGCGGGATACAGTCCCGCGGAATTATCGACGAGCGTCCCCTAATCTTACGCCAGGGCGCTGCGGCGCGCCCGACCGGCGCGGTTGCCTGACTCGTCGAAACCTGCAACTCCGGGCCGTTGACACCCCTCTCGCGCTCTCTTACGTTGAGTAGGCCTCAGGTTCTGACGAAGGGTAGGAGACCCCGGCTTTGCAGGAAGCAACAGAGCATAAGACACCGGTCACGACGCTTGGGCCGTTGGAAACGCGCCTCATGGACGTTGCGTGGAACGCGCGGCGTTCGCTCTCTGTCCAGGATGTCGTGGACCGGCTCGGAGGAGCGAACTACAAAACGGTGATGACCGTCCTCAACCGCCTCGTCGAGAAGGAGATGTTGAAGCGCGAACTGGACGGGCGCGCCTACCGCTATTCCCCCGCACTGGAGCGCGAGGCTTTCCTGCGCACCGCGGCTGACGGGCTGGTGCGCGGCTACATCGAAGCCTTCGGCGGAGACGCGGCGAGCCACCTCGCGGATGCCGCGGGCGCGGCCGCCCCGCAACCCGCCGATCCGGCGCCAAGGCGAACGCTACCCGTTGCCTATCGTCTCTATCATCCTCCTGCGTCGCGTCGAGGTCCGCTCGTAGTGGCCGCTGCCGGGGCGCTTGCCGCCGCGCTTTTCATCCTGTCAAAGCGTCGTAAGAGATAGTGTCCTACACGCCATTGGACTGGGACGGGTTCCTTGAGGCTGCAGCCCGGATCGGCGCGCCGTTCTCTCCTGCGCAAGCGGGTAAGGCCCGGCGCATGGTGGAACTCCTCAACGCTTACAACGCGTCGGCGTCGCTCATGTCGAATGCTGCGCTCGTCGACGTACTCCGGGGCCATGTACTCGACTCGATCACGCTTGCGCCGTTCATCTACAGCGCCGGTCTGCACGATGCACGGCTGGTGGACGTCGGAACGGGCGGCGGTTTCCCAGGCCTGGTGCTGGCGCTCGCCTACCCTTCGCTGCGGGTCACGCTCATGGACGCCACACGCAGGAAGACGGAGTACCTGCAGCACGCCGCCGCGGAGTTGGGGTTGAACGTGGAAGTCGTCCACGCCCGCGCCGAGGACGCCGCGCACGACCGGGCGCTGCGCGAGACGTTCGACATCGCCGTCTGCCGCGCGCTCGGCCCGTGGCCGGTCGTACTCGAGCTGACGCTCCCCTTCTGCAGGAAGGGAGGGATGTTGCTGGGACAACGGGGAACAGACGCCGATGTTGAGGCCGCCTCGCACACGGGCGCCACTGCGTTGCTCGGTGGACAAGTGGTAGGAGTCGAGCGAGTGGGTTCGGAAGTGGGGCTGGAAAACCGCCACGTCATCACGGTCGAGAAAGTAGAATCCACGCCTCCCCGATATCCGAGGAAAGCAGGGATACCGGCAAAGCGTCCGCTGCTTTAGGCTTAAGCACGTGGCAAACGTCCTGGCATCGCTCAGATCCAACCAGTCGCTGAAGCGGAAGCTGCTTTCGCCGAAGACCGGGGTCCCGCTGGTTGCGCTCGTGCTGGTCATCGCGCTGCTCACGAACAAGGTGGACATCGGCTTCAGCGATACCTGGGAGCACATCACCACGCTGAACCCCTGGTGGTATGCCGCGGCCTTCGTCTCGCACTACAGTACGTTCATCTTCCGTGGCGCGCGCTGGCGCGTGCTGATCGCCAACGCGCATCGGCACGGCGGCGGACCGCCTCCCACGGTGGCGTACGCTGCGCGGGTCATCCTCATGGCCTGGTTCGGGAACTCGGTGACCTGGTTCAGGATGGGCGACGCCTACCGCGCCTACGCCTACGCGTCCGACACGAACACCAGCTTCTCCCGCAGCATGGGCACGGTCATGGCCGACCGTTTCATAGACCTCATCGTCGTCGCCGTCCTCATCACGATCGGCGTCGGGGCGTTGTTCATCGGTGGGCAGATCGTCCCGCCGATCCTTCTCGTGGTGGTTGCGGCAGGAGCGCTCGTGGTGGTTGGCCTTGGGCTCATCGGGATGATCCTCGCCCGCCGGTGGGTCGCGCCGCGTCTGCCGGAGAAGATCAGGGAGGCCTACCAGCGCTTCCACAGCGGGACGATGGACAGTTTCGGGCGTATGCACGTCGTATTCGCGCTCGGCGTCCTGGGCTGGCTCTCCGAGGCGGGACGGCTGTTCTGCGTGGTGATGTCGGTCGGGACGCCGGTGGCGCTGGGGTTGGTGCTCTTTGTGCCGATGGCGAACGGCCTCCTCACCGCCGTTCCGCTCACTCCTGGCGGGCTGGGGCTGGTCGAAACAGGTGTCACCGGCCTGCTCGGTCTCGAACTTGCGGTTGAGGCGGCGCTGGCCGTGGCATTGGTGGACAGGAGCATCAGTTACGTAAGCATCGTGGCACTGGGAGGCGCAGTCTTCATGGCGCGCCAGATTCGGGCGGCGCGACAAGCGTACGCGCATGAAAAAGGAGAAACGGCATGATCGATGGCGCATTCAGAGCGAAACTGCAGTCGGGTGACCCCCTCGTGGGCGTCTTCGTCAGCATCGAATCGCCTACGACGGTGGAACTGCTCGCGGTTGGAGGCGTTGACTATGTGATGATCGACGGCGAGCACAACCCCATCGCCGCAGGAGACGCGGTGGACATGGTGCGCGCGGCGGAAGCGAAGGGCGTCCCTGCGATGGCCCGCGTCGGAGAGAACACCCAGCAGGTGATGGCGAAGTACCTGGACGCCGGCGTGCTGGGCGTGATGATCCCGATGGTGAACAACGGCGCGGACGCACGCTACGTCGTGGACTCGGTGAAATACCCGCCGGTAGGCAAGCGCGGGCTCGCAGGCGTACGGGCCAACGACTTCGCCACTACTCCCGGCTACACCGACATGGCGAACGAGGCGACAGTCGTGATGGTGCAGATCGAAACGCGCGCCGGCATCGACAATGCCGACGAGATCATCAACACGGACGGCGTCGACGCTGTATTCCTCGGCCCGTCCGACCTGTCGGTCGCGCTCGGGGTCCCCGGCGAAGCGAAGCACCCGACGGTGCTGGAGACCATAGAGCAGCTCACGGAGAAGATCGTCGCGGCAGGCAAGACCGCGGGCACCATCGCGCGAGCGCCGGAGGACTACGCCTACTGGCGTGACCGCGGCGTGCAGCTCTTCCTGACCGGCGCGAACGCCCTGCTGCTCAGCGCCACGAGGGCGTACGTCGACGGCGCACGCGCCGTCGAGGAGGGCCGGTGATGGCTGAGACCGTCGGCGTCGTTGGAACCGGCATCATGGGCGGGCCCATGGCCCGCAACCTCGCGAAGGCGGGGTTCGAAGTCATCGCCTACAACCGCACTCCGTCGAGGGCCGAGGCGCTCCGCGGCGACGGTGTCGCGGTCGCGGCCTCGCTCGCCGAGGTCGGCGCGACGGCGTCCGTCGTCATCACGATGGTGCCGGACACGCCGGACGTCCTCGCGGTGGTCGAGGGCGACGGTGGCCTCGCGGGGGCGATGCGCGAAGGCTCCGTGCTTATCGACATGAGCACGGTATCCCCCGCCGAAACGCGCACGCTGGCGGGACGATTGGCTGAGCGCGGCATCGCGATGCTGGACGCGCCCGTCAGCGGCGGCTCGTGGGGCGCGCAGCAGGCCACCCTGACCATCATGGTCGGCGGCGAACCGGAGACGTTCGAGCGGTGCCTGCCGGTGTTCGAGGCGATGGGCAAGAGCATCACGCTCATGGGGCCGTCCGGCATGGGGCAGACGACGAAGCTGGTGAACCAGATCCTCGTGGCCGGGACATGCGCGGCGGTGGCCGAGGCGCTCGTGTTTGCCGCGTCGCAGGGCGCGGACCTGCTCAAGACGGTGGAGGCGGTCTCCGGCGGAGCAGCGGGGTCGTGGCAACTCTCCAACCTGGGGCCGCGGATGGCCCAGCGGGACTTCGCGCCCGGCTTCATGGTGAAGCTGCAGCAGAAGGACCTGCGGCTCATCCTGGAGGCTGCGCAGGAACGGCATGTGCCGCTCGCGGTCACCGGGCTCGCCAGGCAGTACCTGACCGCGGTCGAGGCGATGGGCTGCGCCGACGAGGGCACGCAAGCGGTTGTGAAGGCGGTGGAGGCTCTTGCAGGCCTCGAGGCGCGGCAGGACGCGGGATGACGCTTACGCTAGCCCCTGAATCCCGATGACCACGCGTGTCCGCGGTGCGTGGGAGGCGCTCCACTACCCCATCGTAATGCTGGTATTCGCGGTGAACGGCGCGCTGGCGGCGGCCCTGGGCCACGTCCTCCTGAACGACTTCATCGGCATCGAGGGCTCGCTGTGGGCTGGGCCGTGGGGCTACCGCGTCCTCTACGTCGCGCTCATCACGCCGTCGTATTCGCTGCTGCTCCTCGTGACCAGCGCGCTGTTCGGAAAGGGCGCGTACTTCAGGACGCGCCTCCGGCGCACCTGGGGGCGCCTGCTGCCGGTGCCCTGGCTGCGCGGGTGACTCTGTTGTCATGCTGAGCGCGCCCGGGAGTTACTTGCCGTTCTCATGTTGAGTGCAGCCCGCGCTTGGCACGCAACTTCCTCTCAGGTGACGCCCGCAAGTGCACGCCGTCTCTCCCCGGGAGATCCTTACCTCCGCGGGAACGACAAGAAGGGGCGCCCTCTGCAGGCGCCCCTTCACCATGTCTGGGCGGTCCGCTACTGCTGCGGGAACATCTCGACGGGTGTCTGCCGGGGGCCAAGGCTCTCGTAGTAGTAGTTCGTCTCCGGGTCGTAGCGGCCCTGGTTGAAGCCGCCCGACTTCTCGCTGCGGATGATGACAGCAACCGTCCGCTCCCCGACCGTGATCTCCGTGTGGACCTCGTACGGCCTGACCAGGTCGATCTCGCCGGGGCCGACCAATTGGTCCGACGCCAACTCGATCTCCGCGTAGTCCGGTTTCGAGCGATCGTCGAGGCGGTTGTAGCGCTCGATGCGCTCGTGGCCGTCGAGCACGCCGTAGAGCGTGTAGATGTGGGCGTGGTCGTGGATGCGGGGGCGCGCGCCTTGCCGGGCCTCGCCCTTCGTCAGGCCGTTCACGGCGAAGCCGTAGTCCGGGTCCTCGTAGAAGATGAGGTTCTCGGCGCGGCCGTC
>JAPOOH010000506.1 GCA_026713505.1 Chloroflexota bacterium
GCCAGCGGCAAGCAGCTCGTGGCTCGGTTCCCGCAACCCGGCGGTTGACGGGGGCGAAGAGGACGGGGGGCCATCATCGACCTCGCCGCGACGAGCGTCCCGCTGCCCCCCGGGGGACCGGGGGCTTGCTGTCCCGGTGTCGCGACGTCTGCCACCACCTGCCACGGTGGACGATCGTCCGCGCACCCACCTCGGCACTTAGGTTCTGGACCTTGTTCGAGCAGGTACCGTTGTCGGAGGCCCAGAATTGCATCTCGGAAGGGCTGGCGGCGCGGGGCTCCGAACGATCAGCATCCTCCCCCGTCCCGCGCTGATGAGCGTGTGAATCTGATTGACATGCAAAGCACATGTTGGTTGCCGCACTGCACACCGTCGACCTGAGGACTGTAGGCGGCACGCTCGGCCAAGACCTGTCCTGCATGGTGTGGCACTGCGGGCATGGTCAGAACCATGAGCCACAACCGATGATCGCAACACGAGAGCAGGTAAATCCCTAATGTCTAGAGTAGTGCCCGGTTTGGATTATTGAGCCTGCGCCGTTGATGTGCAGGTACTTGTCATGACGGATCAGGAACCTCTCGAATATTTCAGGATCAGCTCCCACCTCAAGGACATCATTGGGCGGGATCTGGTGACCAACCAGTTCGTCGCGGTGTTTGAACTAGTCAAGAATTCTGTTGATGCCCATGCAGACCGGATCGAAGTCGGCTTCGAGCTCGACACCAATTGCATATGGATCGTCGATGACGGGAAGGGGATGAGTGCCGCAACCATCCAGGACCGCTGGCTCTTCGTCGGCTACTCCGCGAAGGCAGAGGGGGAGGAGGAGGAACATACCCCACCGGACTACCGGGACCGCATCAGCCCAAAGGGCAAGTACGGGGGAAGCAAGGGGATCGGGCGTTTCTCCTGCGATACGCTTGGTGGGTCACTCGAGCTCTACTCGCGGTTTGTGGGCGAACTGTCCACGCACAAGTTGACTGTGCATTGGCCGGCCTTCGAGGAGGACCGCCGCGATCTCTTTCAGGATGTAGGCGTCCAGCTGGAAACAGTTGATGGCTTTCCATCGAGGGCACCGGTCACTATGCCCGCTGCATCGGGGACCGTACTGAAGATCGAAGCGCTGCGTGGCCGGTGGGACCCCGAGGAGATCAGCCGCCTGCGCCGCTACCTTGAGAAGCTGATCGACCCGTTCGGCACGACACCGTCAACACCTGTCCACATTTCGGTTACCGGCGGAGCGCTCGAAGACGAGGAGCGTAAGCAACTTGAGGGACCGGTCGGCAACGACATTCGGGACGTGCTCTCCGAGAAGACCACCCGAATCAAGGTGTCGATGGGTGACGATGGAATCCTGACTGAGCTCGTCGACAGGGGCAGGGTGATCTATCGGATTTCCGAGGAGAACAAGTACGAAGGGCTTATGGGCACGTCGGTTGACGGAGAGGTCTACTACCTGAACCGAGCGGCGAAACTCACGTTCAAGAGGCGTATGGATGTGCGCTCCGTTGAGTTCGGGAGCATTTTCCTGTTCATCAATGGATTTCGGATCTTTCCTATCGGCGAGGAATACGACGATACGTTGGGGCTGAACCGCCGTAAGCAACAAGGCTATGCACGTTACATCTCGACGAGGGACGTAATGGGCCGAATCGACGTGGCGGCACCTCCCGGGTACTTCCGGGAGGTTTCGAGTCGCGACGCTGGCCTCATCGAGGACGCGCGGGTGAGGGACC
>JAPOOH010000601.1 GCA_026713505.1 Chloroflexota bacterium
CGACGGGACCGCGGCGGCGCGCTTCCGGCAATCGGCGTCGCGCAGGTCGGCGCACAGGCCCACGAGGACCGGATCGCACCGCACGGTCTCGAGCGCCGCCTGCCGCAGCGGCGACCGCTCTATGAATCGCGCCATCTGGACCATCGACTCGGAGCCGCGCGCCGCGGCCACCATCAGGGACGCCTCGGTGACATGCCCGAGGGCGACGGCCCAAGGCGTGCCGACGTAATCGGCCCGGGCGTCCCGCGCGGCCGACGCCGGGGCCGCATCGCGGCCGGCGTCCGAACGCGGGGGGACCGGCGGAACCACGACCCTCGACGAGAGGCCGGCGAACTCGGGAGCGTCCCCGAGGGCGCCGTGGACCTCCCGTACCGTCTGCTTCCGCACGGAGTCGACCTCCGCGCGGAACTGCTCGCGCGCGGCATCTACCACGCTCCTCACGGATCCGGCCGGCGCCTCGCCGCCGCGGGGAAAACGCGCGCCGGCCTTTACGGCGTAGCCGTCCCCGAGGTTCTCGCGGACCTCCTTCAGCACGCCATCGCGGACGCCCTCGATCTCCTCGCGGAACGCGCGCCGGCCGCCCTCCAGCTCTTCGGCGAGGCGCCGCCCGAGCTTGGCCAGATCGCGCTCGCCCAAGAGCCTGTCGAGGCGCTCGTCGAACGCCTGGACAGCCTTCCGGACCGTAGCGTCGAAGCGATCGACGATGTACTTGCAGACCGCCTTGTCCGGCTGATCGCCGGCACCCGCCAGACGCCTGGCGAGGCTGTCCTCCCCGTCGTCGCGGGACCGGCGCCGGGAAGCGGCGGGATCGCCGTCGGACTCACCACGCCGCGCCTGCGGTTGTCGACGAGCGGCGCCGGCCGACCGCGCCGACGACCCGGGATCGCTCTCCTTCCCACTGGACCGCGGCGTAGCCGGGAGATCGCCATCGGACTCCGGCGGCGTCCTCGGCGCGGACGCGCGCTCCTGCCGGGCGACGGGGAGCGCCGCCTCGCTCTTCTCCGCCCCTCGGCGACGGTCGCGCACACCAGCCGCATCTGCGTCCATCAGGTCCATCCTCTACCGTCCCGCCCACGCGAACAGCATCGAGACGAAGACGCCCAGCACGCCGCCGACGAAGCCGCCCACGAGAGACCACCACCACAGGCCGCGGCCCACCGCGGAAGCGTCGGCCACCCACCTGCCGGCGGCCTTCTCCGCTTCGAGGACCTCGGCGTGGGCGACGCCCACGGTGTTGAGGAACTCGTCGGCGGCCCGGACGATGTCCTGCAACCGCGTGCCGACCCGGCCGCCCGACCGCTCCGCGAGCTCCAGGCACGACTGCGCCGCCAGGGCCGTCTGGATGAGCACGTAGGCGAGGCCCTCCATCTCCTTGAGCCGGACCTCGACGGCCGCCCCCGACACGCCGGCCGTCCGCTGCACCTGCTCGATCACGCCCCTGAGCTGGCCCGCGAGCGTCTCGGCCGCGACCGAGACGCGGTCGCGGTCCTGCGCAGCCTCGATGTCCGCCACGAGCCGGGCGACGTCCACGCCGGCCCCGCCGAGCTGCGCCACGATGAGATCGGCCACGGCCTTGTCGCCGACGCCGCGCAGCGCCAGCAGATCCGCGACGACCGCGGCGGCGCGCCCGGCGTCGACGGCCCGCGCCCCCGCCTTCCGGCCCCGCTCCCCGGCGGCGGCGGCGACGGCCCGCTCCTCGGGCTCCGGCCGCGGCGCGCGCTGCGCGGCGCCCTGGTCCGTATCGGCGCCTTCCGGAACACGCCGCTCGTCTTCCTCCCGCCG
>JAPOOH010000533.1 GCA_026713505.1 Chloroflexota bacterium
CAGCCGGAGCCTGCGGCGCGCGACGATCTCCTTGTTGCGCGCAGCCCGCGCGAGGATCGCCTGGTGCATGGTGGGCACGGCGGTGAGCCAGGTGGGCGTCATCTCGTCGAGCCAGGTGAAGACGCGGAGCGCGTTGAAGCCCGGCGTGCAGATCACGCAGGCGCCGGCGTGGAGCGAGGCCATCACACCCGCCATCAGCCCGTGGATGTGGAAGAGCGGCATGATGTTGAGGCAGCGGTCGCCGGGCTCGAGCGAAATCCAGTCGGCGATGTTGCGCGCAGAGGCGCAGAGGTTGGCGCCGGTCAGCGGCACGATCTTGGGACGGGACGTGGTGCCCGAGGTGTGCAGCACCATCGCGGCGTCGTCCGCGTTGCCATCGCCCGTCTCGGCCGCTCCAGCCGGTGCATCAAGGGCGAAGGTGCCGGCACCCGCGTGCGCGTCCGGCGTGAGGCCGATGATCGGCACGCCCACCCGCTTCGCCGCCTCGATGGCCGCGCTCTCGGCGCCGGCTTCCAGGATCAGCGCCCTGGCGCGCAGGTCTTCGAGGTAGAAGGCGAACTCGTCCACCCGATAGGCGGGATTGAGCGGCGCCGCCGTGGCGTGCGCCGCCGCGCCGAGAAAAGCCGCCGCCATCTCCGGCCCGTTGGGGAGCACGATCGCCACCCGATCCCCCGACACGATCCCGGCTTGACCCAGCGCGTCACCCGTGCGCCCGACCTGTTCGCGGAGCCCGCCATAGGTCAGCGGCTCGCGCTCCGGCGCTGCGATCGCAATATCGTCCCGCCCGCCCCGCGCGAGCAGCGCGTGGATGTCGGTGGGGTCAGGCATGATCGCGGCCTGCCAGCGGTGAGAGGAGCGTCCGCGCCCCGCTCACGCGCGGTTCATCCGGTTGTCCACCAGGTCGTCCACCACCGCCGGGTCGGCGAGGGTGGAGGTGTCGCCCAGCGCGTCGTGCTCGTTGGCCGCGATCTTGCGCAGGATGCGGCGCATGATCTTGCCGGACCGCGTCTTGGGCAGCCCCGGCGCCCACTGGATCAGGTCGGGCGTCGCGATGGGGCCGATCTCCTTCCGCACCCAGCGGCTGAGCTCGCCGCGCAACTCCTCGCTGGGCTCGCGGCCGGCGGTGAGTGTCACGTAGGCGTAGATGCCCTGGCCCTTGATGTCGTGCGGGTAGCCCACCACCGCCGATTCCGAGACCGCCGGGTGCGCCACCAGCGCGCTCTCGACCTCCGCCGTCCCCATGCGGTGACCGGAGACGTTGAGCACGTCGTCCACTCGCCCGGTGATCCAGTAGTAGCCGTCCTCGTCCCTGCGCGCCCCGTCGCCGGTGAAGTAGCGGCCCGGATATTGCGAGAAGTAGGTGTCGATGAAGCGCTTGTGGTCGCCATAAACCGTGCGCATCTGCCCGGGCCAGGAATCGGCGAGGCAGAGCAGGCCGGAGCACGCGCCTTCGAGCTCGTTCCCCTCCTGGTCGACGATCAGGGGCTGCACGCCGAAGAAGGGCCGCGTGGCGGAGCCGGGCTTGAGCGCCGTCGCCCCCGGCAGCGGGGTGATCAGGATGCCGCCGGTCTCGGTCTGCCACCAGGGATCCACGATGGGGCAGCGCCCGTCGCCCACGACCCGGTGGTACCAGAGCCAGGCCTCGGGGTTGATCGGCTCGCCCACCGAGCCCAGCAGGCGGAGCGAGGCGCGCGAGGTCTTCCCCACCGGCGCATCGCCCTCGCGCATCAGCGCGCGGATCGCCGTGGGCGCGGTGTAGTAGATGTTGACGCCGTGCTTGTCGCAGACCTGCCAGTGGCGCGAGGCGTCCGGGTAGTTGGGCACGCCCTCGAACATCAGCGTCGTGGCGCCGTTCGCGAGCGGCCCGTAGAGGATGTAGCTGTGGCCTGTGACCCAGCCGACGTCCGCCGTGCACCAGTAAGTCTCGCCGTCGTGGTAATCGAAGACGAAACGGTGGGTCATCGAGGCGTAGACCATGTAGCCGCCGGTGGTGTGCAGCACGCCCTTGGGCTTCCCCGTGGAGCCCGAGGTGTAGAGGATGAAGAGCGGGTCCTCGGCCGCCATCTCCGCCGGCGGGCAGTCGGCCGACGCGCCTGCGACGAGGTCGTGGTACCAGACGTCGCGGCTGTCCACCCAGCCGATCTCGCCACCGGTGCGCTTCACCACCACGCACTTCTGGATGCTCGGGCAGCTTTCGAGCGCGGCGTCGGTGTTGGCCTTGAGCGGGACCTTGCGTCCTCCCCGCAAGCCCTCGTCGGCAGTGATGATGAGCGTGGAATCGCAGTCCTGGATGCGGCCCGCGAGCGAATCCGGCGAGAAGCCGCCGAAGACCACGGAGTGGACCGCGCCGATCCGGGCGCAGGCCAGCATGGCGATGGCCGCCTCCGGGATCATCGGCAGGTAGATCGTGATGCGGTCGCCCTTCTTCGCGCCGAGGGAGAGCAGGCCGTTGGCGAGGCGCGAGACCGCTTCGTGCAGCTCGCGGTAGGTCAGCGTCGAGTCCTCGGCGGGGTCGTCGCCCTCCCAGATAATCGCGACTTGGTCGCCGCGGTCTTCCAGGTGCCGGTCGACGCAGTTGGCGCAGGCGTTGAGCGTGCCGTCCTCGAACCAGCGGATGTGGAGGTCGTCGGCCTGGTAGGAGACGTCCTTGACCTGGCTATAGGGCTTGATCCAGTCGATCCGCTTGCCGTGCTCGGCCCAGAACCCCTCCGGGTCCTCGATCGAGCGGGCATACCAGGTGCGATAAGTTGCGTCGTCGCAGTGGGCCGATTGATCGAGGCCCTCGGGCACGGGGAACAGATCAGTCTCCGACATCGTGGCGCAACGCCTCCCTGCTGGATCGGCCGACCGTCTCGGCGCGGCCGGATTATATACGGTTAGAACGTGACGGCGACTGCGCCGCCCTCGATGGAGACCGGGAGCGGCGTGAGATTCTCGCCGATGCAGGGGCCGGAGAGGCAGTGCCCGTCCTCGATGCGGAAGAGCGCGCCGTGGGTGGCGCAGAGGATCATGTCCTTCTCGCGGGTGAGGAACTGGTCGGGCACCCAGTCGAGCGGGCCCAGGGTGTGCGGGCATGAGTTCTCGTAAGCCCGCACCGTGCCGCCTGCGCGCACCACGAAGACCGAGTGCAGCGCGTCGCCCTCGCGAAAGTCGAAGCCCCTGGAGCCGGGATCGGGAATCTCGTCCAGGCGGCAGAGCACGCGGCGGGTCATGACGCGGGGCGGCTCGGGCCGCGTCGCCTTCAGGCAGCCTCGCGCTCGACCGTGCGCAGGCTCGCCAGCACGGCATCGGCCAGGTGGTCGATCTCCGCCTCCTCCATCGGCGTCGACAGGCACGCCATGCCGGAGACCGAGGTCACGACGCCGTGGTTGAGCAGCGCGCGGAACAGCGCGTCGAGCCTGCGCGCCCGCCCCTCCGTCCCGGCACGGTAGACCGCCCGGTAGTCGGTGAGCGGCTCGTCGCTCATGTGGAAGAGGATGAGCGAGCCTTCGCCCGTGACCTGGCCCTCGCAGCCAGCGATGCGGAAGGCCTCGCGGAGCTTGGCACGTGCATCATCGCCGAGGGCGTTCAGCCGCTCGACGTTCTCGTGCGTGAACATGCGCATCGCGGCGACCCCTGCGGCCATGGAGAGCGGATTGGCCGTGAACGTGCCGGACTGCGGGCAGGCGGCCTTGCCCGCGCTGCTGTCGTAGACCGCCATCGCGTCGGCCGTGCCCGCCACCGCGCCGATGGGCAAGCCGCCGCCGATCACCTTGCCGAGGGTGGTGAGGTCCGGCTCCAGGCCATAGAGCGTCTGGGCGCCGCGCTCGTGCAGGCGGAAGGTGATCACCTCGTCGTCGATGATGAGCGCGCCTGACGAGCGGCGGAAGTCGTGCAGCATCTCGATGTAGGCCGGGCTCATCGGTGCGCCGCCGCAGCGGGCCGGTGCGAGGTCGATCAGCACGGCGGCAAGCTCGTCGGCATGGCGCTCCAGGATCGCGCGGGTCTGTGCGACGTCGTTGAAGGGGATGATCACCGCATCCTGCAGCAGCCCGGCGGGTGTGCCCTTGGCGTAGCCCACCGGGCGCGGCCGGTCGGCGCCCCAGCTCTGCGGGTCGGGGTCGAGGCTCGCCTCGGCGTAGTCGTAGGCGCCGTGGTAGACGCCCTCGCACTTGGCGATCTTGGGCCGCCCGGTGTAGGCGCGGGCGCCCTTGATGGCGTGCATTACCGCTTCCGTCCCGGTGTTGGTGAAGCGGATGTGCTGGAGCGACGGCGCCCGGCCGCAGATCTGCTCGCCAAGCTCGATCTCGCTCTCGGTCGCCAGCGTGAGCGACATGAAGCGCTCCGCCTGCTTCACCACCGCCTCGACGATGGCCGGGTGCGAGTGGCCGAAGAGCTGGACCGTGTAGTTGTTGATGAAGTCGATCCGCTCCACACCGTCC
>JAPOOH010000398.1 GCA_026713505.1 Chloroflexota bacterium
CAGCGCCAGTTGGAGCTGGCGGGTGCTCTGGATGAGGTAGGTGGCCATGGCTACACCTCCCCGCACTGCCGGGGAGCGAAGCCCGGTGCATGGTCATGGAGTCCTCGTGGGTCCGATGCGTGTCGTGCTAGCATGGGTCGTACCTCCTGTTGCGCCGGGCCGTTGCTGCCTCTGTCGCGCAGGAGCAGAGAGGCCGGGGGAAGGGCGTTCCCCCGGCCTCTCGCTATCCCTGACGTTCCCCAGTGGGAACCCTTGCGTGGTGGCCGCCGCATCATGGGGCGGCAGCTCAGTGGGTCCGATCAGTGCATCTGCACCTCCTCGCTCTTCTGCCCGCGCCCGGCATCCGGGGGCGGTAGGCGTGCTCGATGGCTGGTTGGCGAACGGACAGACGTCGCCACCGGTGTGGATGCCGACGCGGAGACGGAGCGTTGTGGGAGTTGGGCGCCCGGCCTGGTCGGCGGTTCGAACGCGGAGCGGCCATGGCGGGAGACGCGTGGAACAGCCGGGACTCCTCGGTGAGGAACCTGCTGCCGCACGGGCATGACGAGGCCAAGCCTGGGCGTTGACAGCGCCGCAGACCGGCTCGTGCGTATGACCTCAGCGGTGCGGGCTGTGCCGCAGGCGCGAGGCGTGGTCAGAGCGTTCGATGCACTCCGGCCGTGCTATGGAGAGACGAAGCGCAAGGCGCGCTCAGTCCCAGGCGTCCCGGCGGAAGGAGCGATCAACTTCGACCGGCAGACCGATGCCCAGCGGCTGAAGGAGCGACCAACCCCAACCGGCAGACGAGCTTCCGACTGCTGACAGGACCAACGTCAACTGCAACCGCCGGACCGGGCCAAGGGCGAAGCGTCAACTCCGTCGTTCCGGCCCGCGCTGCCTGCGGAGGACCAACGTCAAACCCCGCGGCGGCAGCATTCCCTCTTGGGCGACCGTTCCGGTCGGACCCGTGCAACAGGGATCACGCACCCAGGTTTCTATGGCGGGAAGCCCTGGAAAAGCCAACAACTCGGTCATTATCACCGCCCGGCGCCGACGAGAAGAGGGGCTGCAGCACCCCATCGCGACATTGCGCCCGAAGTGTTCACAAGAGTGAACAGCACCCGGCGCCGCGCTCCAGTGCCCGCTCAGTCCCACCACAGCCCGAGGGTCAGCACGCGCCTCGCCTGTCGAAGCCGCTCCTGCCTGGCCCGCTCCCTCCGCGTGTTGAAGAGCGCCTTCCTGCGCCACGTGGTCTGCCCGTCGCGGTCGAAGCCGCGCAGTGGCCGCTTCTCCGGCGGCAGCGTCATCCCGTGGGTTTCGAGCAGCGCCATCTCGACCTCCAGCAGGCGCTCCTGCCCGGCCAGCCACGACAGCCCCTTGCCCCTGTGCGGGTGCACGTTCTTCAGCTCCCGCCACTCGACGATCAGCGGCCAGGCGTCCCCGAACACCTCCTCGTCGTCGCCGGCAGGCTCGAGGGTCACGAGGTCGGGATACTCGCGCCGCCGCCTCGACCGCAACGGAGAGGGACCCCCCGTCCGCCTCGCACCGGCCTGCGCTTCGCCGGAGCCTTCGGCCCGAGCACCGGCCCCGGTCCCCTGGGCGGCATCCCTCCGCAGTGCTTCGATGCCGCCCTCGACGGCAACGAGCCGTCTGCGCAGCTCCTTGCCCAGCTCATCCTGCCCTTTCGCCAAAGCCGCATGGCCCCCTTCCAGCCCATCGACCCGCGCCTCCAGCGCCTCGTTGCGTTGGCGCTGCCGCTCCGCCGCCGAGCCCGCTCCCTCCTGCAGCGCCCGCTCCAGGGCCTGACGCACCCGGCGTGACAGCTGCCCGGTCTTCGCACTCGCGGTCACCGTCTGCGGGTCGATCTCCAGCACCCGCGCCGCGCCCTTGTACCCCTTCACCCGCACGAGCTCCTGCAACAGCGCCATGAGCCGCAGGTGGTGCAGGTACTCGACATCCCCGCTGCTCTCGATGCCGTGTTCAGTCGTCTTCATCGCTCATCCCCCTTGCTCCGGGTCCGGGCTCCGGTCCCGACCCGGCGTGAGCCCTGGCCCTGACCCCCCCTGCGGCCCCATGTCGTGCACCCCCACATCGACCGCCGTTTCTGCCCGTTTTTCCACCGCGGACGTTTTTCGGCGGAGGTGGGAAACAGCATCTCTCACCTCTGGCGATACCACTGGCATCCGGAACCCGCCCTTTCGAGAAGTGTTCACTGTTCACGTCCTGTAGGGGGGCGCTCTGCCTTCGTACCAGGAGTGAAATCACGACTTCACCCGCTCCGTTACAGAACTCAGATCCCTGTACACCCCCAATACTGCGCGAAAGGGGCGAAAAATGTGCGGGCCTGTAGCCCCCCGCATCCGCGCGGGGCCCGAGGGCGGGTCTTCTTTCGCGCTCGATCTGTTCACACTCTTTCGCGTCGTCGCTGCGGCTCCGATACGCGCGGCAGAACGCACGGAGGTGAACGTGTCCACGATGCGAAAGAGATTCCGGTTGGGGAGGCTCCTGCCGCTGGCATTCGTGCTGCTGCTGGCGGCGCTGACCGCGGCAACCGCATCGCTCACCGCGCAGGCCCAGGACGGCGGCGGCCTCAGCCTCGTCAACCACGACAGGGACTTCGTCGAGCGCAAGAAGGATGGGCGCTTCGTCGCCCGGCCCGTTTTCGACCGCCAGGTCTCCGCCATCCACTACGGCATCCGTCACCCTGAGACCGGCGACTGGATGACCTCCATGTTCCGCGTCCAGTCCGCGGGCAACAAGCTTGCGGACGGCTGGGAATACTCCTGGAACTACCCCGTCGTGCCCCAGCAGCCGGACCTCTCAGCGGACGAGCCATTCCTGCTCGTGATCGTCGCCGTGCATGGCGGGGACCACCACACATTCAATGCCGTGATCCCCATCTATCAGCCCACGAGCCTGTGGGACCGCGTGCTCGCCGCTCTCGATCCGAACCGGCTGGCCCGCGCATTCGCCCGGTGGATCGTCGAGGGCATCCATGGGGCGCTCTGCGGCATCGTGGAACGGATATCGGGCACTGATGCCTGCGGTGGGGGATAGCCTCCCATGGAAGACGTTCTCACCGGCACCCCCGCCGCGCTCACCCACGCGCACCCCATCGTCCTGCAGGCATGGGCGACGGTCTGGGCCGTCACCTCAGGCGCTCTCGTCGTCATCATCGGCTGGATCGGCCTCAGCCTGGTCGTCTCGGAGCATCTCGGCAGGCCGCAGGCAGGCTGGCGCGAGCTGGTGCCCCGGCTCGTGCTGGGGCTGGTCGCAGCCGCATCGTCGCTCTGGTGGTGCGCACTGGTCATCGACGCGGCCGACGCGATCTCCGGCTTTGTGGCCGCATCGCTCGGCTTCACGGCGGGAGACCTGCTCCGGGCATCGGTCGACACGCTGCTCACGGCGGTCCAGACCGGAAGCGCGGGAGTGGCCATCCTCATCGCCATCCTCTATCTCGTCTATGGCTTCTTCGTCCTCTATGTGCTCGTGCAGATGCTGCTGCGCATCGCACTGATCGATCTGCTGCTGGCGCTCGCCCCCATCGCGCTGGGGCTCTGGATACTGCCGCACACCGCCGGATGGGGGCGCCATTGGCTGCGCCTGTTCATGACGGCGGTCTTCCAGCAGGCGATCCAGCTCATCGCGCTGTCGATGGGCTTCACGATGCTGAACGAGTTCGCGGCCATCGGGACGTTCGAGCCCGCCCAGGACCTGATCTGGAAGCTCATCCTCTCCGCCGCGTTCATCTATCTCGCCACGCGCGTGCCCTCGCTGCTCGGCAATGCGGGCACATTCGATGCGTGGCTCCACACGCTCTACTTCGGCATGTCGCTGCCCGGCACGGCGATGCGGGCCGCGCGGTCGATAGGCCCGATGGTCGCGGGCGCGATGGGAGGGCCGGGCGGCGTGGCAGCCGGAGCGGCAGTGGCAGGCAGTGTGGCGGGTGCTGCGGGCGGCATCGGCAGCGCGGCAGCCGGCGCGATGTCGGGCGGCTCCGCGGCCGGGGTCTCCGCAGCCGGGAGCGCGGGCGCTGCATCGGCAGCATCCGCGGGGGGCATGGGGGCCGCGCGCTCCGCAGCCGATACGGCGACACCGCCGGGAGCGGGCGGAGCGGCAGCACCGCGGAGCAGCAGCGAGTAACGACGGACACCGGCGCGGATGCGGTCCGCGCCAACCCACCACTCATCAGGAGGAGGGAGAGCGATGTGCCAGTGATGCGAACGACAGGCCGATGAGAACACCCGTGAACGACGAGACCGGGCGGCGAACGCCCGGCAACAAGAAGAGGAGTGCGAACGGAATGGAACAACTGACGCAGACCATCTCGAACCTGGTGGGCATCCTGCTGGGGCTGGTGGGGGCCGTGGGCGTGGGCTTCTTCGTCTACGGCGCATACCTCTACCTCACAGCCAGTGGCGCGCCGCACCAGATGGAGCGCGGCAAGTCCGCCATGATGACTTCCATCGCGGGCATCGTGCTCGCCATGGTCGCCTACGGCGTCGTCGACCTCGTCATGAACGCCGTCGTGGACCCCGCCGTCACACCGGGCGTGCCGGACCCCACAACCGGCGGGGCCGGGGCAGGCGAGAACGGCGGCACGGACGGAGGAGGATAAGCCATGAGAGAGCACGAAGTACCCACCCACGTGCAGGCCGAAGACAAGGTCCTGCTCTGGTTCACCTTTCCGCAGATCGTGGCCGTCACGGCGGTCGGGGCGCTGGCCTACGGCATCTACACCTACGCCCCCATCCCGTCGTCCGAGGTGCGCATCGCCCTCGCCATCGCCTTCGCGCTGGTGGGCATCGCCGCCATCGTGGGCAGGGTCGGCTGCCGGCGTCTGCCGCTGGTGGCCGCCGACCTGCTCCAGTACCGCCTCGGGGGCCGGATCTATGCCGGCCTCCCGGCAGAGCTGGCGCGGAGCGAGCCGCCAGCTCCCCTGGACGACAGTCCCGGTCTGATCCAGCAGATGACGGAGAAGGCGCGGCACCGCCTCCGCAGGCTGCGCAGGGGGAGCAAGCGGCGCAGGGGGCGTGAGCGGCGGAATGGCCGCAGGCCGCTGCGCTGGCTGCGCAGACCCCGGGAGCGGGGCAAGGGCGATGGCGGTCATGCCGCCATGCGGCGCATGGCCCTGCTCGCCGCTCTTGCACTGTTCACTCTGACCGCAGTGGCCGCCTCCGGCACGCCCACGCCGGAGCCCACACCGGGGCCGGGCACCCCGTATCCCCAGGACAGCCCGGACCGCTGGCGGAACGAGGTCGATTTCGATCCACCCGAACCCGTCCCGGGGCGGCGGCTCTACATCGAGAGTCTCGCGGTCTTCGAGGACAGGGCGACGGTCACTCTCCGGGCCGCTACCGACATCGACCTCACCGTGCAGGCATTCGGCGGGCCGGGAGGCCGTGAGATGGGCTTCTGGGGAGCGGCCAGCGTCCGCGCGGGACGGAGCGTCTTCTACACGCTGCCGCTCTCTGGTGACGCCCCGTCATTCACCTTCGCCTGGGTGGATGCGTCCGGCCTGGCCGGCGGGCTCAGCCTCGAGGGCGATCAGCTGCCGCATCCCCTGCCCATCATGGAGGGAGAGCTCTGCGATGCCCGCGTCACGCAGGTCCGGTGGAGTCCGGGCTCGCTCACCGGGATGCTGGAGGCCGGGGAGTGCATCGAGAGGATCGAGCACCCCATCGACCTCACCCTGGTCCAAGGGGAGGCGCACATCGCGGGGCCCCTGGTCATGAAGACCCGCGTGACGGATGTCCACGGCTCCGTCACGGTCTCCTCAGGCGATGCGACCACCACGGTGAATCTCGACCCGCCCGGCAGCGCGGCCTTCCAACTGTCCGTTCCGCCCGGCCAGCGTCTGCACGAGCTCAGCATCGAGGCCGTCATGGAGGCGAGCCTGCGGGGCAACGCCCCACCGCTGGTGACCCTCACTCTCATACCGGAGCGGGAGGAGATCCGCCTGGTGCCGGTCGAGGTGTGGCGGCCCGGCACGAGCGATGTCGTCCGCGAGACGGTCACCGTGCGGAACGAGGACGGCACCTCCTCCTCCCACGAGGTCTCCGCCCGGCTCAGCATCCCTGGCGAGTTCATCACCGTCGTGCCCCAGGTTCTGATCAAGCATCCGGAGTTCATCCTGGGCACGGTGGACCCCCGCGGGAGCGCCTACGGCAGCCGGGAGGAGAAGCTACTCATGGCCCTCACCATCGGGGCGGACGCCCCCTACTCCCCGTTCACGCCACCCCCGCAGCCGACACCGACGCCTCCTCCCGTCCAGACCCCGCTCACCGAGGACGAGGCGAACTGGCTGTTCGGGTTCCTCGGTTGGGAGTGGCCGTGGTGAGGAGATTCGCGGCAGTCCTGCTGGTTCCCGCAGCGGCGGCGGTCTCCGCCGCCGCGTCCCACGAGGAGGAGACGATGCTCGCCGCATTCGACGGCGTGCTGACCGCCATGGCATACGCGGCGGCGGGGCTCGCCGTCTTTGCGGTCGTCTGGGCGGGGTTCGTCCTCATGGCGGAGGGCGGCGACCCGCGCAACGCGGGCAGGGCAAGGGGCGCCGTCGCAGGGGCGCTCATCGGACTCGTCGTCGTCCTCTCCGCCAAGGCCATCGCCCTCGCCCTGCGCAGCGGCATCGTCCCCATCCCCTAGCCCCTCCGATACGAAAGGAGCACACCTTGCGAAACCTCATCGAACGGATCCAGAGCATGGCGCGCAGCACCCTGCGCTGCGCCGTCGTCTCCATCCCCTGGAGGGGGAGCGGCATTCTACAGAACCTCGCCGAGCGGATCGGGAGCATGGCGCCGCGCAGGATGCGGACCGCCATCACCTTCATCCTCAGGAGGGGTAACGGCACCCTGCGACAGCTGGCTCGACGGATGAAGACCGTGGCGCAGCGCGCCTTGCGCAGAGCGCCCGGCGGGGACTCCCCGCCAAGGGAGCCCGTTGTAAAGCCGCCGCTGCCGCTGCCGTTGTGCTTCATGCTCTCCCACCTCGAGGACGACGGCCCCGTCCGCATCGACGGACTCAAGCTCGGAGTCTTCGAGGTGATGGGCCTCGAGCTCGACGAACCCAAGCTTGGCGCCTTCGCGGGAGCGCTGAACGCTCTCGACTTTCCGCTCCAGCTCCTGATCCGCCAGCACCCGCCCGACCGCAGCCGCATGCGGGAGCGCCTGCAGGAGGCCCAACCCGGCGATCTGCCGCCGCAGACCGCAGCCGCTGCGGAGTCGCTCCGCGGCCTGCTCAGCAGCCTGGAACACCGCGACGGCATCCTCGACCGCCGCTTCTATGCCGTCTGCCCATTCGACCGCGCGGGCGATCTGCGCGTCCTGCTCGGCAAGGCGGGTCTCTCTGCCCATCCCCTCGCAGGCCGTGCCCTGCGCCTGTTCCTGCTCGCATCGGCCCTCG
>JAPOOH010000614.1 GCA_026713505.1 Chloroflexota bacterium
GAGATCGCCGTCCGCTGTGATCGCGAGATCGAGCGCCGGGTCGCCAAGGCCAGGAAAGCCAAGCCCCCGCCCCTCGACCCCGAGCGGATGCGAGAGGTCGTCCGGCAAATCTATGGCGTCGAGCTTCACATCCCGGAACCCCCCTCTGCGATGCCGGCGCATCATGATCCGCGCACCCAGGGACACTCGTCGAGCTGAAGGCCCCTTGAAAGAAACCATGACCGCCCGCACCCGCCCATCACAAAAAACGAATCAAGGCATTTCATCGGCCTCTCCCCAAGCCGCTGTGGAGCAACGGCCGTACCCCTACCCGGGTTTTGGGTCACGAAACACGAAACACGGCCTTTTTTCGGCCTTTTCCCGAGTCCCCGCCGTGATGCCACCTGTTCACCAAAGTTCACCAAAGTTCACCAAAGTTCGCTATTGTTCGCCATTGTTCAGCATTTTTTTTATTCCCCCTGCCGCCAATCAAGCGCCCCCGCGCACAGCGGCAACCCGGTCATCGGCTTCATGGATGCATCCCGTCCCCGCGCAACCGTCCCTTTCCAGGGAACAAGAACCCCCTCAGGCAAATGCCGCCCGAGAGCCACGGCCGTACCTCCTCCCGGGGTTTTTGTCACGAATCACGGCTTTTATCACTTTCCACTGCCTCTCGACACGAGAAACGAAAGACCTCCTGCTCGGCCTTGATCTCTTCCCTCAGTCAGTACGGGTGTTTTCGCAGTCAACTCCCACCACAGCCGGAAGGCCATTTCTGACAGCCTGACGTGGACCTCGGCAGCCGTTCCGACCAGTTCCTGGCGGTCGTCTTAGCTTATGGGAGCTCGATAGTTTTGTCGGCAACAGGATAGTGGGTGGGCGGCGCTGCGCAGCAGGCCGCACCCGGCTCTACACCTGGCCGGCACCTCATGGGTGTTACACCATGGATGTTACACCCCCGCGCTGGCGGCACGTACTCGTGTGAAGTCGTATGTTTCAACCCACGCCCCCACGGGGGCGACTCCGCCAGGGTAGCCGATTGCGGAACAAGGTGGTATCGGCCCCATTGCGCGAACCTCACGGGCCTGGAAACGACCCATGCCGAGTCCGATCCATGATCTGAACCCCATCCGGCAGGTCGGCATCATCGAGATGGACCTTGTAATCGGAATAGGCGCGCGCCGGAGGAAGGTCGCGTGCGCTGCGCGCGCCCGGCTCGTATTCCTCTCCCTCGAATACGCGCTGGACCGTGACCCGCTCGAACAGGCGATGCGCTGGCGCGTTACCCATTGCGCTGCGGTGTTTGAACACGAACAACCCGCGCACCGTCATCTCGCCCCGCGCCGCCTCTCTTGGCGTAAGCTGGCTGCTCGTTCGCCTTGCAGGCTTCGGCGATCAAGGGGTTCAGCGGCCGTTTCTCCCGGACAAAGATTTCGCAGCCACCCTTGCGCAGCAGCTACACGTAGTTGCGCACCTTGCGCTTCAGACAGACATCGGATACGAGTCCCTGATTGGTTTCCGGATCCATCCGCGGCAGGTTGGCCGCATCCGGGTCGCCGTTTGGATTGCCGTTCGTCACGTCGAACAGATACACGAAGTCGTAGCGGTTGCTGATCACGGTCGCGTTCATGTTCATCCCTGTTGCTCGGAATCGCTGGCCGGTTCGTGCGCAGCGTCGGACCTGCTGTACAGAGCCCGCTCCTGATGGTAATAGCCCACGAAGAACCGCGCCTGATGGTCCAGCGGCAGGAAGGACGGCAATTCTCCCTGGCCCGGAAGGCGTTCGATGATCTCTCCAACCATCCGCTCGGCGCGCAGTCCGGACCCACGACGCAAAAAAGCGGTTCCGCCTCTCGACGGAACCGCTTGTGAAAATAGCCCGGAAGTATAGCAGGAGCCGCTTTTCCCGTCAGATGCGCTCGGCTGGAGCGAATCGGACGCGGCCCCCGCTAACTTCCGCAGGGCGCAATCGCGCGACTACGGCGTGACCGTGACCAGGTAGCCCTGGCCGATGCCGTTCGCCGCATCGCTGAGGAAGACGTAGCCGGTGGCGCTTCCGAACGAGCACTTCACGCCCACACTCCCCGAGTAGTCAGCGCCGCGTTGGCCGCTCACCAGAAAGGCCATGTGGTCCTTGGCGTCCACGTCGATCGTAGACAAGGCTTCCATCTCGTCGTCGTCGAGTTTCATGTTGCCCCAGTTCAGCGAGCAGCTTCCATCGACCTCCGAGTCGTTGACGACCACGATGCCGGTGTCCCACCCCGACATGCTGGTGACGAACGGGAAGAACAGGGTGTCCCCTGAGCAAGCGACATAGGTGCCGACCACGAGTTCGTCGGAGTAGGCGAACGCTTCATCCGAGCGGCGCGTGGGAAGGATCATGGCGCTGAGGACGATATCGTCGCCGACGGTGCCCGCAGCGGGCTCGAATTTGATGGCAAGATCTCCGGTGTTGGTTCCAGAGGTCTGGGCGACTTCGATGATCAACTCATCGGCGGCGCCTTCCCCGGTAATATCGAATGGCGCCGTGTCCTTGGCGGTGATCTTTCCGGACGAGACCATGAGCTTGATGTCGTTGCCAGGCATCCATGCCATCCGGAAGCCCTCTTCGAGCTCCACCGTGATATCGAAACTGCCGGGAACACAGGCATTGACTTTGCTGTTTGCCTTGTTGTCCTCTGCAAAATTCAACTCCAGCGCTTGATCGACACGGTTAACGGAAACCGCTTCGGCGTCTTCGGTGAGATCGTCATTCCCCACCACATTGTTGCCGGTCATTTCTATCGCCGCTTCGAGCCTGGTATCCCCCACGCTGGTCGCGTCGATGTAAATGCCGGAAATCATGAACGTTCCGGGATCTTCGGTTGTGTCTGCTGCGTTGTTGGCGGTGCCGACCGTCCACGAGGTGGGAAACGGTACGTCTTCCCAATACAACGAGTCCCGGCCCACCGATTCCACTGCCGCCATCCTGGAATCGGGATCGGTGTCTGCGTCATCGCCATCTGCGTCCATGAGCGTCAACATCGCCATCGCCATGTTCACGTCGTCGCCCTGGGTGCTCAGCTCGCCCTCGAAATGCAATTCGAGATCGAACGTGCTTACTGCAGCGGTGGTGACCGTCTCGATGTCGATGTCTTCTGAGGCCCATGTGCACTTGACTTCGAGCATGCCTTCATCGTCGCCCACCATTTCGTGCATGCTCTCCATCCTGATCCGCCTGGACTCGGACTCAAGCTCGCACGTCACTGCGGCCATCGCCGACGGCGCGCACAGCAGCAGACTCAAAACAAGCAAACTACTGATTTTCAAAAACTTCATCTGTTTCTCCTTGGTTCTTTCTCAAAAGAGTGTACTGACATCACATGATGCCGCTGTAAGCGTAGCATGGCAGGTGCAGTCAAGTCCAGCTTGTGCGGGTTTTTTGTCAACGCCCAATAGAAATGTCCCCTTGTACGTCAAGAGAGAACCGTCGTCGTCGTGGCTGTGGGAATGTGGGAATCGCGGCAGCGATTTCTAAGGACGGTGGGAAGGGTGGAAAACCGCAGCAAGGACCGTCCTGGGAAACGACTGTGATCGAGGTTCGGGAGCGGTCTCCGCACCATGTGCTCGTCCGCGACTCCGGCAGGCCCTGACCGCAAAGTGGTCACAACGGCCAATTTAGCAGATCTCCTGGGCACCCGCGGCCGAAGCCGGCCATGAGGCCGCGATCAGGGGGGGCTACGGGTCCACCCGGATTGCCAGGAACGGCTCAGGCGGGCTCAGAGCACAAGTTTTTTCGGGATCGCGCCAGGTGCAGGGGCAAGCCGCGGGGACATGTTGCTCCCAGCGATCGCGTAGCCCCTGCAAGAGCGAATCGGCAGCCTGTTTTTCTCACCCCGTGGCGAGGCGCCAGGGCGCGAGCGCGCCCAGGGCGCTCAAGGTGAGCCGGGCGTCCGCGGGACGACTACCTGCGCCTCTTTTCCCATCAACCCGCCGCGCCTATTCCCGCATCAGACGCCTCACGGACCGCAGGCGGCTTTTGAGCTCGTTGCTCATCGTGACGAACTCGTTCTCGTCGTAGATGACTCGGGGCGTGATCAGGATGATGAGTTCCGTCTTTTTCTTCGAAGAACTGGTGGATCCGAAAAGGCTGCCCAGAATGGGGACTTTTCCGATGAGCGGGACACGGCTTCGGCTATAGAGGTCGGTTTCCGACATGATGCCTCCAATGGCCACCGTGTCGCCATCGGCCATCGTGATTTGCGTACTCACGTTGCGGCGTTCGATGCTGGGTGATGCGATGGCTCCGCTGGCCGCCAGCGGCACGCTCACTTCCTGGTTGATCATCAGAGTCACGATTTCCGAGGCGTTTACGCGAGGCGTGATCCAAAGAGTGACGCC
>JAPOOH010000399.1 GCA_026713505.1 Chloroflexota bacterium
CCGACGGCGCTTCGGTTCCTGAAGGCGTCGTTCAACCAGGACACGGACTGGGCGTACGGTCTGCAACAGATGGCGCACGGCGCGGTGCAGATGTTCTACAACACAGACGAGGCGGAGGAGGGCGTGCGCGCCTTCAACGAGAAGCGCCCGCCGGACTTCAGCGCGTACCGCAAACAGAGCTGGTAGGGGGGCTCAGCCCCACACGGACGCAGCAGCGGCCGCCGCCGCGATGAGCGCTGCGCCCCGCCGACCACGGCAGCCGCACTTCCCACGACCCAGCGGATGCAGTCCAACGACACCCGCTCTCGCCTGATCAATCTCCTGAAGGCCGTAGAGCGCGACAAGCGCAGGGAAGACATGGCACAGTTCAGCGGCACGCGCGCCGAATGGCAGGGCGCAACGATGACGCGAGATGAGATACTGGCGGCACGCCACGAAGGCCACCTTCGCTGACGTAAACGAGCAGGGACAGACCATGACCGCCACTCCTGCACCGCGATCGAAGCTCGTCTCCTGGTTCTGGGCGACGCGCCCGCTCTCGCTGTCGGCGTCAATCGCGCCGGTACTGGTGGGGACGGCGCTCGCAGCGACCGTGGGCGCGCTGGACTGGCTGCTGTTCGCACTCGCGCTGACGGGGTCGGTCGCCATACAGATCGGGACGAACCTCACGGACGAGTACTCGGACCATCGCAAGTCGGGCAGCGAGGGGAAGTTCCTCGCGCCGCACAAGGTGATCCAGCGCGGGCTGCTCTCGGAGCGGGCGGTGGCGCTGGGGATGGCGGCGGCGTTCGGCTACGGCGTCGCCGCGGGGCTGATCATCGTCGCGCACGTGGGCTGGCCGATCCTCGCGGTGGGGCTGGCGAGCGTCGCTGTGGCGTACCTGTACGCGGGCGGGCCGAGGCCGCTGGGGACGCTGGGGCTCGGCGAGCCGGTGGTATTCGTATTCATGGGGCCGCTGATGGTGATGGCGTCGTACTACGTGCAGCAGGAGACGTTCACCTGGGCGTCGTTCTACGTCTCGCTGCCGGTCGCGTTCATCGTCACGGCAATCCTCGTGGTGAACAACATCCGCGACGTAGAGGAGGACCGGGAGGCGGGCAAGCGGAGCCTCGCCACCGCCGCCGGCGCGCGGGTGGCGACGTGGGCGTACGCGGCGCTCCTGGCGGCGGCGTACCTGAGCATCGCGGGCGCGGCGCTGGGCGGGGCGGTGAGCGCCTGGGCGCTGCTGGGGCTCACACCGCTACCGTGGGCCGTGGGCGCGGCGCGGGGTCTGTTCGCAGCGGGTGAGCGCCCGGCGATGAACCGGCTGCTCGTGCGAAGCGGGAAGCTCCACGGGTTGACCGGTCTGGCGCTCGCAGCGGGGCTGTACGCGTCGAGTTTGTGAGCGTCTTGCACGCCATATACGTATACCAGTATGCTGTATACGTATATGGCGCATAGGGACGTGCAGCGATGAAAAGCAAACTCACCATCACGATCGACTCAGAACTCGTCCCCGCTGCGAAGCGTTACGCCCGCTCCAAAGGCGTGTCGCTCTCGGCAGTTATCGAGCAGGCATTGCGAGAGGCGACAGGGGAGAGTGAGCCAACATTCGCGGAGAAGTGGCTGGGCAAGTTCAAGTTGGACCCAGAGGACTACCCGAAGGATGACCCACGCTTCGATTATCTCGCTCGCAAGTAC
Source organism: Chloroflexota bacterium (assembly GCA_026713505.1). Taxonomy (GTDB): domain Bacteria; phylum Chloroflexota; class Dehalococcoidia; order Lucifugimonadales; family Australimonadaceae; genus Bin16. The sequence goes on from JAPOOH010000399.1 coordinate 1,681, forward strand.
CTCAAGTGATACTTCTCGACACCGATGTTCTCCTGGATGTGGCTCTCAGGCGGCAGCCCCATGCCGTGACGTCGGTTGAGCTGCTCAATCGCTTTCAACGTGGTGAGCAAAGGGTATTCCTGGCCTGGCACACCGTGTCCAACCTCTTCTACCTGATGAACCGAGCGCAAAGAGGAGCAAGTGCACGCGACTTCATCTTGGGCCTGATGCGCTTCGTACAGGTTGCCCCCGCCGGCACCGAAGCCGTCCGGTACGCCGCATCCCTCCCCATGGCTGACTTTGAAGACGCCATGCAGGTGGCCGCTGCGCGTGCGTGCGGCGCGGAGTACATCGTCACACGCAATCTCAGCGACTTCGAACGCTCGCCCATCCCTGCAGTCACGCCGCAGGAGGCGCTCGCCCGACTACGCTGACGTTTCCCACGGCATACCCCACTTCCAACCTGCCTGCTCCTCGCGTTGACCGTGCGCCTACGCGCGCCTAGACTGCCGCCATGGCGATCTACCGCTACTCACGATGGGACGGCTCGCAGGCCATCGAGATCCCGACGACCGACGACCTGTTCGACCGTCTCTCCGAGCAGATCCTGCAGGGCGACGACCTCCGCGGGGCGCTCAACCGCATGATGCGTTACGGGATGCGCGGCGAAGGCCAGCGCGGCGCGGGGCTGCAGGACCTGCTCGAACGGCTCCGCGACGCCCGCCAACGCAACCTCGACCGCTACGACCTGTCGTCCATCTTCGACGACATCCAGGAGCGGCTCGACGGCATCGTCGACAAGGAGCGGCAGGGCATCAACCAGCGGTTGGATGAGATTGCCCCATCTGACGATGGCGTGCCATCGAACGACGGCGAGCGGCCAGGGGGCGGGCAAGGCAGCGAAGGCAGCGGACAGCCCGGTGGGAGCGGCGGGCCGCCTGATGAGCTCGCCGACATGCTCCGGCAGATGGCGAACCGTCACCTCAACCAGTTGGACCGGCTCCCCGAAGGCGCGGGCGGGCGCATCAAGCAGCTCCGCGACTACGACTTCATGGACAGCGGCGCGCGCGAGGACTTCGACGCGCTGATGCAGGAGCTGCAGCAACAGTTCCTCCAGCAGTACTTCCAGGGCATGCAGCAGAGCCTGCAGAACATGACGCAGGCCGACCTCGCGCAGATATCCGAGATGGTTCGCGACCTCAACGAGCTCGTGAAGCAGAAGCTGCAGGGCGACGACCCGGACATCAGCGACTTCATGAACAAGTGGGGACACATGTTCCCGCCGGGCATCGAGACGTTCGACCAGCTGATGGAGTACATGTCCAACCAGATGGCGCAGATGCAGTCGCTCATGAACTCGATGACGCCGGAGATGCGGCGGCAGCTCGAGGAGATGATGGACGGTCTGCTGCAGGACAACCGCCTAGCGTGGGACCTTTTCGAGCTCGGGATGAACCTCGAACGGATGAACCCGGACAACTTCCCGGACAACGACTTCCGGCTGTTCGGCGACGAGCCCGTTACCCTGCAACAGGCGCTCCAGCTCATGGGCGACCTGAACGACATGGAGGAGCTGGAACAGCAGTTGCGTCAGGCGCTCCGCACGAACGACGCCACGAACATCGACGCGGACGAACTCGGCAAGGTGCTGGGTGAGGAAGCGCGCCAGTACGCACAGGAGCTGCAGCGTCTCACGAAGGAGCTGGAGGAGGCGGGACTCATCCGCAGGCGCGGCCAGCACGGCTGGGAGCTGACGCCGCAGGCGATGCGCAAGATAGGCGACAAGGCGCTGACCGACATCTTCAACCGCATCCGCGGCGGCGACCTCGGCGACCACAACCGCGACAAGAGCGGTGTGGGCGTCGAGATCACGGACGAGACGAAACGGTGGGAGTTCGGCGATCCGCTCCACCTGAACACCCTGAAGACGGTGAGCAACGCCGTGCTCCGCGAGGGCCCCGGCACGCCCGTGCGCATCCGACCGGACGACTTCGAGATAGACCGCACCATCTCACAGACGCGCGCGTGCACCGTCATCGCCATAGACATGAGCTACTCCATGTTCTGGGACGGCGCGTTCCAGGCCGGCCAGCGCGTCGGGCTGGCGCTCGACACGCTCATCCGCTCCAAGTTCCCGAAGGACCAGGTGAGCGTCGTTGCCTTCTCCTACTTCGTACTGCCGATCCAGTCCCACATGCTGCTCGACACGTACTGGGTCGAGTTCGGCGGCGGCACGAACTTCCAGGAAGTGCTGCGCCAGTCGCGACAGATACTCGGCAGGCAGGGCGGCACGAACAAGCAGATCATCCTCATCACGGACGGCGAGCCCACCACCTACAACTGGACGGAGAG
>JAPOOH010000400.1 GCA_026713505.1 Chloroflexota bacterium
ATGGGCCAACCGGTCCGACAAGCCGTGCCTGGTGACCTACAACCCTGTCAGCCCCATCGATGAACGAAAGATCGTGAAGAGGTGGTGGTTTCAGCACATCGTCCATGACGTACGTCACGTAGTGCTGCTCGTCAACCTGTTCCGGTGCATCCAGGGCAAGAGGCGGACATGGCACTGTGGCGCCCATACCCTGGTGAACAGCCAGGAGACCTGCTTGGTCTCAGGGCTCGCAACTGCGAGACAGATCGGCGCCGATTATCCCTTCGACGACCCTGCGGCGAGGCGGTCGTTCAACTACTACGGGAGCATCATGTACGGCTGGCAGTTCAGGAAAGTGAGGCGCTGAATGCCTCGCTCCCACCTGTGGGGCAGTGCTTGCCCGGCGGCTTTCCCGGGTGGTACCTTGCGCCGCATGGTGATGGCACTCCTTTCATCTCCTCGAACGGCGGTGGGCCGCATGTTGTCGGTCATCGTGCTGGTGCTGGGGTCTCTGTTGCTGGCAGCCGCGTGTGCATCGGAACCGACACCGACGCCTGAGTTGTCGGTGGATGAGGTGCTTTCCAAAGCGGCGGACGAGCTGGCCGCACTGTCGACAGCGCATTTTGAGATGGTCGACGAGAAGGAATCAGGCGCGAAATTCTTTGAAATGACTCTGAAGAGTGTGGAAGGGGAAGTGAAGACGCCCGACAGTTTCAAGATGCTGGTGGAACTGGTGAACCCCGGTCTTGGATTCGTGGAGGTAGGAATGCTGGCGGTCGGTGACCAGGCGTACATGCAGTTTTCCTCGGACGCGCCGTGGCTCCCGCTGCCGCTCGATCAGGTGCCATTCAATTTCGGGGGGATAGGCGTTACGTTGAGCGAGATACTGCCCGTCATAAGGAACCCGGCGATCACGGGCCGGGAGTCCGTAGGGGGCGGGCAGGCTATCCGTGTAGATGGGGATATCGTGTCCGAGGAAATGTCGGGCCTCATCACAGACGTGGACTCCGGTCACGCAATCACGCTGTCCGTGTGGGTCGACGAGGCTTCGTATGCCCTGCGGCAACTCAGGATAGACGGCAGACTCTACGACGACGATGCGCCGGAAACGACCCGGCTGGTCAGCATCAGGGACATCAACGCTCCAGTCGACATCCAACTTCCAGAGATAACCTCAGGGTCGTGAACGCTGCCGGGTCCCGCCTCCAATCTCTGAGATCTTCCCAGTCTGTTGTGTTGGGGATCATCTGTCGGGGGGTATTCTCGACTGCCCTGGACCAGACCGTGGTAGTCGCCGCCCTGCCCGCCGTGATGGTGGATCTGGAGATTCCCCTGACGGACCTGGACAGGGCGTCGTGGATCGTGACCGGGTATCTGATCAGCTACACCGTGGCGATGCCGCTGGCAGGGCGTCTGTCCGACGTCTACGGCCGCGTCAGGATGTTTCACGCAGCGTTGATCGTCTTCTCCATCGGGTCGGCGTTCGTAGCGCTCGCACCAAACTTCGAGTGGGTAGTGTCCGCCAGGGTGATCCAGGCGTTCGGAGGCGGGGCCACGGTGCCCATAGGCCTCGCTATGGCTGTGGCCGTTGTGTCGCCGGAGAAAAGAGGATTGGCGATAGGACTCGTGGCCGCCTCGGCTGAGGCCGGGTCCGTCCTGGGCCCCCTCTATGGGGGGGCCATCATCGAGTTGCTCGGCTGGCGATGGATATTCTGGCTGGACATACCCCAGAGCTTCTTCCTGATTGCACTTCTGGCCGTCCTGCCGAACCGTGCCAACCCCGCTGCGAAGATGGACTATTTCGGGGCGATCGTGCTCGGAGCAGCCCTCACCGTCCTCAGCATCGGCTTGTCGCAGAGAGCCATCTTTTCAGGAGAGTCTCTCTTCCCATATGTCCTGATAGCGCTGGGAGTCGGCCTGGTTCTGCTGTTGGTCCTGTTTGAGAGACGCACGGTTCAGCCTCTGCTGGCGTCGTTCCTGTACAGATCCAGGGCTTTCCTCGCCTCCAACATCACCCAGTTCCTCGTGGGAATTGCGTTGATCATCTCCCTGGTTGCCGTCCCCCTGATGGCCGGCACCGTCAGGGAGAAGAGGGCCTGGGAGAGCGCTCTCCACCTGGTCCGCCTTACAGCCGCTATCCCGGTCGGGGCGGTGATCGGAGGCTACATCCTGCGTTGGACGGGAGTGAGGACGGTGTGCATAACCGGCCTTGCATTCATAGGGACAGGCCTGCTGTTCATGAGTGGCTGGGAGACGGAGGTGGAGGAGCTCAGGCTCACCATGCCTCTGGTCATGGCAGGCCTGGGATTCGGGCTGGTCATCCCTCCCATAGGCGTCAGTGCCTTGAGC
>JAPOOH010000591.1 GCA_026713505.1 Chloroflexota bacterium
GACAGGGTCCACACGCGCTCCGTCGTGTCGATCTCGGCCCACTTTGCGCCGCGCACCTCCGAGCAGCAGATCGAGGCGCTGGCGGCGGTGCGCGTCGACATCGAGGAGGCCCGCGCGACGCTGGCCCGGATCGAGGAGACGACGTGGGGGCTGGAGCTGACCGAGATCAACGGCGAACGGTTCGTGGTGCTGCCGGCCTCCGCGCTGAGCAATCCGCCCTGGACCGTGGGCGGGCGGCCTGCCTTGAAGCTGTCGAGCGAGTGAGGCGATTGTATGACCGAGCTAGAGCGGCAGTTGACGGCGGCCTTGGATACGTTGTCCGGGCAGTTCGAGACGGCACAGCAGCAGCGCTCCGAGCAGGTCGAAGCCTTGCAGCGGCGCTTCGAGCAGCAGACCGCGCAGAACGAGACCTTGCGGCGGCGAATCGAGCAGCTCTCGGGGCAACTGAGATGCTTGGACGCGGACTACACCGCGCTCGCCGAGACGTTGCGCGGGCCGCGGAGCTGATGCAGCAGCACAGGCGGCACCGCGGTCCGGAGCGGGACTCTGGCCCCAGCCGTTAGGCCAGTATCGCGACGGGGCGGATCATCGGCTTCCGCCAGCGAAGTGCGCGGCCTGCCCGGCGTTGACCGTATACCTACATCGACACGTTGGTGCCAGTGGCGTCCGTGCTATTCTCGATTCTTTGCGATGAACAAGAACTTCGACGCTGTACGGTACGCTATCGACGTCGGCCGCGAACTGATCGCCAACTTCGCTGGGGCCGGCCATGCCACATCCCCCGGCCTCGTCGGTTCGGCCAGGGAAGTCCCCACTCGCAAGAGGCTCCAGAACCTCCTTCCCGCCGGCATCGCGGTGGGATCGGGCTGCGTTATCGACAGCTATGGTGGCACGAGCAGGCAGATGGACGTGGTGCTCTACGAGAAGCAACTGTGTCCCGTGTACTCGATCAACGACGACCCTGCCACCACCTACTACCCTTGCGAAGGGGTCATCGCCGTCGGAGAGATCAAGAGCCGCATCGCGTCGACGGACCTCGAAGACACCTTCGCCAAGATCGCGTCAGCGAAGAAGCTGCGGCGATACGCTCTGCGATCAAGCGAAGGTTACGTTCCCTTTCGCGTCTACGGTTCACCCAACAGTATTGTCGGCACGCGGCCCCAAGAGTTCGATCAGGATTCCAAAGCATCTGACCAGATCTTCGGCTTCTCGATCGCTGGCTCTCTGGAACTCGCGGCCAAGACGCTCTGCGCGAAGTACGTAGCGTTGGCCGTGCGGAATGATCGGGTCTTGAGTCCCAACCTGATCGTGACGTTGGATGACAACCAGGTTCTGACGCCTTTGCGGATCCCACCGAATCGCCATAACCCGGAAATCTCGGTCTCGTCACAGGATGCGAATGCGATATATTGCGTCACGCGCCCGAAGGGTGGGTTTCAGTTCCTGCTCTCCCGGATCTACACGGTGTACCGGCAGGGAAGGACGGTCGAAGAGGTCGCATTCGAACGGTACTTCGCCGAAGACGGACGACTGCAACTCCCCAGTGACGGCACTGTCGTCGACTTGAAGTAGACAGGTTTGGGATTCGCCGCTCCGCATCACTGTGGAGCGAGATCTCACTGGATTGGTGGAGTGACCTGCCCGTGGTCCCCGTCGAGGTAGGTGGCCCAATCGTCCATCAGCCGCCGGCGCCGCTCGAACAGGTCCGACCGCGAGTAGGCGGCCTCCACCTTGTTCTGGACGACATGAGCCAGCGCCGCCTCGATGACCTCGCGCGGGTGGTCGGTCTCTTCGGCCGCCCAGTCCCGAAACGACGACCGGAATCCGTGGGCCACGGCGGCGATCTCGTGGTACTGCAGCATCTTGGGGAGCGGCGACGCGGAAATCGGCCTCCCGCTTCGCTTTCATCCGCATGGCCGGAATCGTCCATACGCGGTCCGCAGTGTTGATCTCGGTCCACATGGCGAGCCGGACTTCGGCCGACCGCGCGGCCGTGAGCACGAGGAACTCGAATGCCAACTTGACGGCGGGCTGCCCGGACTTCGACGTCCGCACCGTCTCGATGGCCGTGGCCACGTCCTTGTGGGGCAGCGCCAACCGGTGCGTCACGATGTCGTTCTGCGGACCGAGCACCGGCAGCACTCGGTCGCACGGGTTGTCGTTCCGCATGTCTAGGGCGATGGCCCACTCCAGCACCGACCGGATGCGCTGGCGGACGGCGCGGGCCGTCTCCGCCCTGCCGTGCCAGATCGGCGGGGGGGACTCCACCACGCCCGCCGGGGTGGTCCCCGGGGCGGGGCCGGCGGCGGGGGGCGGGGGGCCGACGCCTGTCCCGTCC
>JAPOOH010000401.1 GCA_026713505.1 Chloroflexota bacterium
CGGTTCAAGATCATCGCGGCGGCAGACCTGGACACGGAGATACTCGGCCGCTTCGCGCAGGACTTCCCGGACGCCACGACGCACACGAGCGCCGAGGAGATGTGCAAGGACCCGCGCATCGACCTCGTCTACATAGCGACGCCGACCGTACTGCACTCCCAGCACTGCGAACTCGCGATGTCGTATGGGAAGAACGTGCTCATCGAAAAGCCGATGACGATCAACGTGGAGGAGGGGACGGCGCTGGCGGAGTCGGCGGAGCGCCGCGGCGTGCTGCTTGGCGTGAACGTGAAGCATAGCTTCGAACCGCGCGTGCTCCGCATCCGCGAGATGGTGCGCACCGGCGAGTTCGGTGAGCTCCGGATGATGCACCACTGGCGCTACCAGGACTGGCTGTACCGTCCGCGCTCGGGAGAGGAACTGACCCCGGGGCCCGGCGGCGGCATCCTCGGGCGGCAGGGACCGCACCAGTTCGACATCATCCGCACGATAGGCGGTGGCATGGTACGGAGCGTGCGCGGCACGGCTGCAGCGTGGGACCCCGCCCGCCGGGTGCCGGGCGCGCACGCGGCGTACCTGGAGTTCGAGAACGGTGTGTTCTGCACCGCCGTCTACAGCGGCTACGACCACTGGGACTCGGGCGAGTTCATGCATGGCGTCGGCAGGGAGGGCATCTACCCCAACCCCGAGAAGCACGCCGCTGCGCGGCGTGAGCAGGCCGAGGCCGCTGACCCGGCCTGGGAGGAGGCGGCAGCCAGGGCAGAGCGGTACGGCCTCGGCAGGGCCGGCCGCCCGGAGCCGCCGACCGGCCCGTCGAGCGCGGGCTGGCTGCTCGGTGGGCCGCTGATCGCGAGCTTCGACGACGCAGACGTGCGGCTCTCGCCGGGAGGGCTCACCGTCTACGGCAACAAGGAGCGAACCGAGATACCGCTCGTGACGGTGGAGGACGGCCGCGATGGGCGGCTCAACACCTTCTACGACGGCATCGTTACGGACCGCCCCCTGCCCGCCAACGCGCGCTGGGGCAACGCCACGATCGAACTGCTGCTGGCGATCGAGCAGTCCGGCGAACAACGCAAGGAGATGTTCCTCGAGCACCAGATACCAACGGTGGACTAGGACGTCGTTCGCAGGAACACCCTCACCCTGGCCCTCTCCCCTGGTAGGGAGAGGGGAGGTCCAGCCTGTGGGAAGGGGGCACCCTTCCCGGCCCCGCCAGAGTACCCTCACCCTGGCCCTCTCCCCTTGTAGGGAGAGGGGAAGAATAAGGAGGACGAGATGCTGTTCATAGACAACCCGACCGTGGAGCGACTGCTGCCGATGGACGAGTGTATAGATGCGCAGGACTATGCCTTTCGGGGCCTGCCCACCGGCGAGTCCGTCCACAGGCCGCGCATCGACCTCTACATGCCCGCCGAGCGGCCTGACGGCTACTACCGCTGGGGCACGATGGAGGGTGCGAGCGACGCGCTGGGCGTCTTCGCCATCCGCATGAAGTCCGACATCCTGTTCTGGCCCCGCGACGAGCACGGCTTCTGGAAAGAGGAGAAGTACTGCATCGAGCCGGGCACATACTGCGGGCTGATCTTCCTGTTCAGCACCCGCGACGGCGAACCGCTGGCGATGATCAACGACGGCATCCTGCAGCACATGCGCGTGGGCGGCGGCGCGGGCCTCGGCGTGAGGTACCTCTCGCGGCCCGACTCGCACACCGTGGGGATGCTCGGCTCCGGCGGGGTGGCGCGGGCGGACCTGGAGGCCTTCGCCGCGGTGCGCGACATACGTAGCGTGAAGGTGTTCAGCCCCACGAAGGCGAACCGCGAGAGGTACGCCGAGGAGATGTCGGCGAAGCTGGAGATAGACGTGCAGGCCGTCGACACGCCGGAGGCGGCGGTGACGGGCGCGGACATCGTCTCCGCGTGCACGAACGCTATGGAGCCCGCGCTGAAGGGCGACTGGCTCTCGCCGGGACAGCACGTGACCGACGAGCGGGGCGAGCTGGACGCCCGGGTGTTCGAGCGTTCGGACGTCATCGTCAAGCAGGGCGTGGCGCACTCGAGGCCCAGCAACGAGGACGTGCGGAGCATGGGCGACGGGTACAACCGCGGCGACTACATCGGCGGGACGGACGAGCAGAAGCAGCGGCTCCCTGCCCGCCTGCGCGAGGCACGCGTGGGCGCGGGCGGCACGGACGAGACGCCGACGTTCAACGACCTCGCCAGCGGCAGGGTGAACCGGACGTCGCGGGACGAGATCACGCTTTACCTGAACTCCGGCAACCAGGGCCTGCAGTTCGCGGCGGTCGGCTCGGTGGTCTACCGCAAGGCGAAGGAGCAAGGCCTCGGCCGCGAGATCCCGACCGAGCTCTTCCTGCAGGACATCCGGGACTAGGAGACCCTTCCGCCCCTCCCCCTCCCGGCGAGGAATCGAGAGAGCCTGGCACGCAAGCGAGACCAAGGGGGCCAACCATGCCCGAATTCTGGCCCCCTTGGTCGTGCCGTTACGAGTGAACGAGACACTCAATCTGGCCCCCTTGGTCCCCTTGGTTGGGGGTGTTTCCGTGGCCGTGGCCTGCTTCCCGCGACCAAGGCGTCCAAGAGGACCAATGAAACAAAGTTTCGCCGCCGGAGTCGTAGACCTGATCGATAGCTGCGGGGCTGAGCTATGGGCGTGGTCTATGGCTGCTGTGCGATTGCCGGTCATATGACCAGCGTAGCGAAGGCAGGCGCGACCGCGTAAGAGGCCGGTGTCACAAGAACGTGACACGCGCCCCTACCCCATGCGGCGGGGGCGCGTTACGATAAGCGGCAGAACGGACGGAACAGGCGACTTCATGGGCGCGTTCAGCGTGGAGATAGGCATCGAGAGCCGCGACCGGGACGAGTGGGTGACGCTCGACGCGCTTGTGGATACGGGCGCATTCGTCACATCGGCTCCGACCTCGTTGCTGCGCGAGCTGGGCGTCGAGCCGATGCGGACGCAGGACTTCACGTTCCCCGATGGTAGAACGCGGGAAATGGAGATCGGCCAAGCGCAGGTGCGCGTCGGCGATCGCGAGGTCACGACGCTCGTGCTGTTCAACGACGAAGGGTCGATGGCACTGCTGGGCACGCTGACGCTCGAAGGCGTTTTCATGGGAGTGGACCCGGTACACAAGCGGCTGGTGCCGATCCGCGCGGTGATGGCGTAGGGGTAGAGAGAGGAATACTTAGTACTCGAAACGGGCAGAAGATTCGTTCCAGACGATGGGCCTGCTTGTTGCAATATTGAGGAACAGGCGTAGATCGTAGTCTGTTTTGGCTCGTATTGTCATGTCGCTGAGGGAATCTTTCAACAGCATATAGTTGCCTGGCGACAGACCGAAAGTGCTTGGAATGGCCCACGCAGACCGCAAGCAGAATTCAGCGTAGGCGTTGAGTGTTCCCACGTTGAGCCACGCGTTGAGATTTGTGATGTCATCGATTTCGATTCCCAAGCTATCTTCTATGCATTTACCGATATGGTCTTGAATACGATGTCCGACATGGGAAAGCCCACGACCATATAGTTTAGCCATCAGTATCTTCGTGAGAGTTCCCCACACTTCAATCATCGCACTAGGGTGATTCCGAGGAATCTGGGCAGTGAGAATCGTGGATTCGAAATCCATAAGCATATACCGCCAATCGTTGTATCCAGACTTACTCTGAACACCTCCACTGATTGCTTTCAAGAACTCATCGGCAGTGTCAATATCAATGTAGGTATGCAAAGAATGATAAATGGCATAGCATTCTCGAACAATGTCCTTTTCAGACTCAGGGAGTAGAGAAAACAGATAATCTAGCATATGTCCCTTTGATCCCCGGTCAGGATAACGGATGCTATTTGTTTGTAGTAGGACTTTGATGGTCTGTTCAATTCCGGAATAAGCACACACGATGTACGGCCATGCTTGTAACGCATTGTAAGAAGGTACTACGTCGTGATGCACAGGATTGGCATGGTATAGATTGAAGATGATGCGATGCGCCTCTCTGCACTTCGCTTCGACAGCATGGTACTTATCAAAATTCTCAGCGACCGGGTTCATGCAGATGCCTACCCATCCTCTTCAGATTTGCCCTCCAGTATATGGTATGTCGCACACACCTCCGCTGCCGATGCAGGCCCGGGCTCGGATATCCGCCTCCGGCAGCCAGCGTGGGATCGCCGCGTAAAGCCGCAGCATCTCCAGGTCTTGCTCGCTGTACTCCCCCGGCGCGTGCTCCACGTCCATGATGCCGCTCTGCGCGTGCACGAACGCCATTGCGTGCAGAAGCTCGTGCCTCAGCAGCCCGGCGCTCACGGGCCGGCGCTCCGCAATCCACACGCGCCCCGGTTCACGACCCCATATCTCCTGCCCGCATCCCTCCCGCGCGACACCCACGCAGTCCACGAGCGCAGCGTCCACGAACTCGATGATGAGATGCACGCTTGCTCGTTCGCGTTGGAGCTGCGTCGCCTCGACGAAGCGGATGTCCGCCAGGGCCCCCGTCTCCGCGAGCACAGCGACCATCTCCGCCCGCCATGCGTCGCTCCCGCCGTCGATGGCGTACAGACTGATGCGGGGGAACTTGCTGAACGGTCCGATCGGGCCATGCCAGCCGCAGCGCGTCACCGGGTAGTTGTCCGGCGGCACGACGCTCGCGCGGTCGAAGAAGCACCCCCACGCGCTCTCAGGCGCCTCAATTGGTACTGGAGTTGGCGTGGCGGTTGGCGTCGCCGTGGGTGCAGGAGTTGGCGTGGCGGTTGGTGCTGGCGTGGCCGTAGGCATCGGCGTCGGAACCGGCGTAGCCGTTGCGGTGGCCGTCGGAGCCCAAGTTGGTGCCGGTGTCGGCGTAGCGGTCGGCTCAGGCGTTGGGGTGAAGACCGGTGTAGTCGTTGGGGTGACAGTTGCAGGCGGTCGATATGTTGCGGTAGGTGCTGATGGATTTTGGCAACTTTTAGCACCTACCGCAACTATCGTTAGTGCCCAGAGCGTCAGCAGCGCGAGCATCCAACGCTGATTCGGCGCATGTTCTGCTAGCAGGGCACCCCTTCCCCTGCTTATCTTCACGCCCCCTAGAAGCCGCCGACGTCCGCGGCGCCGGGAGGCGGGCTGTAGTCGGTGTAGGCCCACTCCGGCATGGTGCTGACCAGCCCCTCCAGGCCGATCATGCGCTCGAACTCGGCGCGGATGGCGGGGTCCTGGTCCGGGTACGCGATGGCCCTGCCGCCGTCCCGCGTGTCCTGCGCGCCGCCGTCACGGGCGTCGGAGCCGGGGGCCCCGCCGGCGCGCATCCCCGGGCCGTAGGGACCGTCGAAGATGAGGAAGCGGATGCCGTCGGGCGACGTGCCGAAATGCTGGTGGAACCAGTCGCCCGTCATGGGCGCGGCGCTGATCATGCCGACGGGCTCGTAGTCCTGCCGTTTGACCTGGTCGCCGGTCCCGGACGCAAAGGGCTGCTCGCCGAGCCCGGACGGCCAGGTGATGCTGTAGCCCTTGCCCCTGATGCAGACCAGGATGGCGCCGGATGAGTGCTTGTGCGCCTTGGAGTACTGGCCGGTCTCGTACTGGCCGATCTTCATGTAGAAGTTGGCGCCGGCCATGTGGGGCTCGACGCGGCGGTAGCTGAAGGAGCGCCGGTTGTCGCGTGGCAGATGGCAGTTGATGATGTCCGGGATGACGTTCGTGCGGCGCATGGCGAGGCCACGCACGGGGTCGGCGTGGATATCCTCCACGGGCTTGAAGTAGTCATCCTCGGCGTCGAAGAGGTTGGTGAACTCGTAGGGGCTGTTGAGGACGAAGGCGGGGTCGCGGACGAGGTTGACGATGTTCGGGGCGGTGGTTGCGGCGAGAAGGAGCGCCGGGCTGGAAGTGGCATTGACGAGCCGGTGCATGGCGTTCATGGGGATGCCGAAGAGCGAGCCCGCGCTCCACTCGAAGACCTGTTTCTTGTTGGGGTTGCTCTCCTGCCCGACCTCGGTGGAGCCCCTGCCCTCCGCTACGTAGTAGATCTCCTCGTACATGTGCTTCTCAGGGTTGAGGGCCCCCGCGCCGGGGATCTCGACGACGTACATGCCCCAGAGGTGCTCGGTGCCGAGCAGTTGGATGGCGATGCCGTTGCCGCCGAGCCGCTTCCACGGCTTGAGCGGCAGGTCCTGGATGCGGTGCACGCCGATGTCGCGGTGGATCTCGAGGCCCTGGGACTCCATGAAGAGGTCGTAGGCGGACTTCGGCGTCTTCCCGAAGCCGAAGCCGGCCTTGTTCATGCCTTCCGGTTCTTGCCAGTCGGCGAGATCGGCTGTTCTCGTTACCATCTGTGCTCCCTCCGTGACGTCGCGCAACGTGCGCGGGATGCGCTCTATTATGCTCAGGAACGTGCGCGGCGTCCATGCGGGGGACGTGGGTTACGGGTGCTATTCTGGCCAAGAGCCGTGGAGTAAGGAGTGCAGCCGATGCGGATACCCGGCCTGCCCCGCCCCAGGAAGGAAACCGAGAACGGGGAGAGCAAACCTTCTGTGCCACCGCCGCCCCCGCCTCCCGGCGGGCCCTTATCTCCTGGCTACAGGGAAGAAGCGCCCGCCAAACACCTGCCTCCTTCTGTTGTACCGCCTCCCCCGCCCCCACCAGGCGGGGCATTGCCTCCGGGATACAGGGAAGAAGGCAGGGGCTAGGATGCTCTGAACAAGCGAGCGTCCACCGAGAGAGGCCTCAGCTGCGCTCCGCATGACGGGAGAGGGCTGCGAGGTTCCTGCCTCCGCAGGAACGACGGAGCCCGTACCCGCAACCTCGGCCTCCCAGCGCGCCATCGCCGACTCCACGGCCTCCCGACCGATGAGCGAGTCCTCCAGCGAGTCCGGGAATTCCGCGAGCACCGACGCCGCGTAGAGCGGGTGGTCCTCGCCATAGTCGAGCGCGTACTCCTCCACGTACTCCGGCGTGATCATGCCGCGCCTCCCGCCGTCCTCCCCGGTGAAGTTGGGCGTGTCGAACGCGGAGATGGC
>JAPOOH010000402.1 GCA_026713505.1 Chloroflexota bacterium
CTCGCCCTGCTCCCGCGGGTGGCCGACGGCGGCGCGGGCCATGAGGAACGGGCCGCTGGAATTGACGCTGATCGCGTGCAGCCACTCCTCCGGCGGCAGCTCCCAGAAGCCGCCCGTGCGGTGAGTGGGGACGCCCGCGTTGTTCACGAGGACGTGCAGCCCGCCGAGGCCGGAGATGGTCTCGCTCACGGCGCGCTGTGCGTCGTCCCAGCTGTTGACGCTGCCGACGATGGGGAGAGCGCAGCCGTCGCCGCCTACCTCCCGCGTGTCGTTCACGTTGCGCTCCAACTGGTCTGCGTCGATGTCCATGAGGGCGACGCGCGCCCCGGCTTCCGCGAGGGCAAGCGCCATCTCGCGCCCCATGCCCATGGAGCTTCCTGCGCCGGTTATGAGCGCGACCTTTCCGTCCAGCGGTTTCTCCGCCATGCGGGTCCTCCTGTGTCGGCGGTGTGCGCCTCCAAGCGTACCACGGAGCGGGTGCCGGTGGGGTGTGAAGGGGGGTTACGGCACGACGCTGAAGCCTTGAGACAGCGGCGCGCGTCCGGTCAGCGCGAATGCCACCTCCGTGCCTGTGCCCTGCCGCACCGCGTAGTCGGCGAGGGCGTAGAGCGTGGCACGGATGCACTCGCGTGGCGGCTCGGCTTCGATCCCCAGCGCTCTGGCGAGGTCGATCGTGTGTATCGTCAGTTCGGCAACGCGCGTAGTGAGGTAACGGGACAGCGGGCGCACTCCGCCCGGCGTGTGCATGGGGTGGTCGTCCGGCAGGTGCGCCACGAGCGCGAGCACCCGGTCGCCGAGGGTGCGGAGCGCACGCACCGGGTCGTCGCCGAGTGCAAGGCCCGCCTGCCGCCCGCGTTCCGCGATCTCGTCGGCGGTGCCGAAGCCGCTCCTCGTCGTTCCCCCTTTGGCGTACTCCTCAACGAGCAGGATGGCGCGGCTCGTATGGCCGACGAGGTCACGGACTTTCCAGACGCCCAGTGCCTCGTTCGTCCAGGCGTCGGCGGGAATGCGGGACACTACATCGATGAAGAATGCGACGGCTTCGCTGAAGGTCTCTTTGCTCATGCTGCTGCCTCCGGGCTGCGTTCGCCGCTGGTTGGACTATGCTAAAAGCCATGCAGAGGAGATTGTGGCTAATCTGGGTATCCGGTACGACTATCGGGCTGGGAGTGGGTGCGGGACTGGCCGAGGTTGTGAGCAGCGCTGTGGCGGTCGAGAGCGGTCTGAGCAACCTCCTCTTCTCGTGGCGCTGGCAGATATCCGTGGGGCTCAGTTTCGGCACGCCCGTACTCCTGGCGCAATACCTCATCCTGCGGGCGTTCGTGCCCGGCGCATTCCGATGGCCGGTGATGACTCTGGCGGGGCTGCTCATCGGCGCTGCCTTCGGCGTCTTCGTCGGACTGGTACCCGCGATATGGACGATGTTCCTGGCCGAGGGGTGTCGGGCTGCTTCGCTGGATGCCTGTACGTCGGGCGTATTTCTCCTCGTGTTTCCGGCCGCGGGCGGCACGGCTGGGGCAGCAACGGGCGGCGTCATGGGGGCACTGCTGAGGCCAGGACCGAGGGCGTGGTCGCAGGAGTGGACGTGTCCTCTGTCAAGGGCATGGGCCGGTATCGGGGTGGTCTTCTGGGCGGTGGCGCCGTTGCTGGTGAGGCCGCCGACCAGTGATGCGGGGGGGCTGCTGGACACCGACGCGAGTCTGATCACGGTTGTGCTCATGGGAACCGCGGGTCTTGCCGCAGGCGCGGCGGGAGGCGCTCTCTCCGCCGGGCATTTCGTCAGGACGGCGAGGAGAGGGTAGAACGTTCCTATTCGAACACGCCGTCGTCTGACAGCGCGCGGTATTCGCTCTCCGGCATGCCGAGCAGGTCGCGCATGACGTACTCCGTGTGCTCGCCGAGGAGCGGCGAACGGCGGTAGTCCGGCGCGGCTTCAGAGAGCACGAAGCAGTTGGAGTCCGAGGCGTAGCTCCCCATCTCCGGGTGGTCCATGAACACGAAGTGGCCCCGATGCGCTTCCTGCGGGTCGTCGAAGAGGTCGCGGCAGTCGCGCACGGCGCCCGCGGGGACGCCCGCGGCCTGGCAAGTCTGCATGACCTCGTCCGGCGAGCGGGTGATCGTCCACGCCTCGATGGCGGCGTCAAGTTCGGACTCGCGTAGCTTGCGTCCGTCGAGGGTAGCGAGGGCGTGGTCGTCCGCGAGGTCGGGGCGGCCCATCGTTTGTGCGAGCGCGCGCCAGTCGGCGTCGGTGGGGCAGGCGATGGCGCACCAGCGGTCGTTGCCCTCGCAGCGGTAGACGGCGTGCGGGGCCATGTCGGGGTCGTGGTTGCCGTTGCGCGCCTGGATGCGTCCGTTGGCGAGGTAGTCGAGCACCGGCGGCCCGGCGAAGTAGAGCGCGGCCTCCAGTTGGGAGAGGTCCAGGTGCTGTCCCTGCCCGGTGCGGCGCTTGTGGTCCAGCGCGGCGCAGACGGCGGCGAACGCGATATGCGGGATGAGGAAATCGGTGTAGGCGCCGTACGGGCTGACGGGCACGCGGTCCGGCCAGCCGGTGAAGTTCGTGTGGCCGGAGAGCGCCGTGAGGACGGGACCGAAGCCGGGCTGGGAGTCGTACGGGCCGCCGCGCCCGAGCATCGACGCGCTGAACATGACCAGGCCGGGGTTGTGCTCCCGGAGCGCGTCGTAGCCGAGACCCCACTTCTCCATGGTCCCGGGGGTGAAGTTCTCGGTGACGACATCGGCCCACTCGGTCGCGAGGCGGAATGCGATTTGGCGGGCGCGCTCGTCGGCCATGTTGAGGCCGAGGCCGAGCTTGCCGCTGTTGTAGTTGGCCCAGTAGCCGCTGCGGTTCAACCCCGGCTTGCCCTCCGCGAACGGCAGGCCGTGGCGTATGACGTCGGGTCGCAGGGATGATTCGACGCGCAGCACCTCCCCGCCGAAGTCGCTGAAGTAGCGCGTCGTCATGGGGCCGATGACGACCCAGCAGAAGTCGAGGACGCGCAGCCCTTCAAATGGCTGTGTCATCGCGCCACTCCCGATGCGCGCAGGTCCGCGAGCTCGTCTGTCGTGAGGCCGAGGCTGGTGAGCACTTCCTCCGTATGCTCGCCGAGTCTCGGCGCGCGGCTGAGCTGCAGGGGGCGCTCGCTCGACTTCACCCAGGGGCCGAGAGTGGTCATGGCGCCGCCGTCCGGTGCCTCGGTCTCGCGGAAGAAGCCGCGCGCGGCGAGTTGGGGGTAGGAGCAGACGTCGGCGGGGTCGTTGACGGGAAAGAGGAGGACGCGCCGCTTGATGGCCTCCTCCGAGAGGTGGCGTTTCGTGCGGGAGCGGAAGAAGGCCTCGAGCGTTTCGCTCATGGCGTCGAGCACGTCGTCGGGGAGCTGTCCGAATCCGTAGGCGCCGAAGTCGGTGCTGCTGAGGAGCGGATGGCCCTCGCCGTGCTCGTCCATCCACGCACAGAGGGCGACCATGCCGCGCCCGCCGGTCGCGCCGCCGGGCTGGATGTAGTTCACGTAGCCGTCTGCGCACTCGAAGTTCACGCGCAGGTTGCGCCCGTCTCCTATGGGGCGGAAGGGGCCGGAGCGCTTGAGGATGACCTCGTTCATCTCCCAGAACTGCGGTGCGTGGGAGAGTGTGCGGGTGAGCGCCTGCTGGCAGGAGACGTCCACGCGCTGGCCCCGTCCGGTGCTGATGCGGTGGGCGTGCGCCGTCATCGCGCCAGCCGCGCCGGCCGCGCCTCCC
>JAPOOH010000403.1 GCA_026713505.1 Chloroflexota bacterium
CACCGGCGGGAATCCAGAGTGGCCGGGCAGGCCACACGGGGCGGAGTGGAAGGGTGGGGCGCGTCCTGCCGTGTACTGCGCTACGCGGCTGGCAAGTACGGGCGAGCGTGGTCTGTCGCCCCCCCATTTCATTCTCTTACACGGCCTGACAAGGCCCTGGGCCATTCTTGTGAAAACGGCCTCCCCGCTCATGGTGAGCCTGTCGAACCATCCTGCGGAGGCAGGAACCTCGCCTGGGAAAGGGTTGTGGGTGCCCTATCCCCTCTCCCAGGGGGAGAGGCTGCCGCGCCAGCGGCGGGTGAGGGCACTGCGCCACCTGAACCACGCCCCATCGCTTGGCAGAGGGGCGTATGCTATACACCATGGCCACGATAGTTCCCGAAACCGAGCGCGAGCGGAGCTACTACCGCTGGTACGAGTTGAGCCTGCTCTACTACGACGCCGTCCGCAGGGGCGTCCATGTCGCCGAGGTCCAGGCAACCAAGGTCCTCGCCGACGAGGCATGGGACGCCTACATCGAGACGATCTCCGACCTGAACGGGCCGCGGCAGGAGTAACCCGTGGCGACCGACTTCATTTCTATCGACGACGTTACGAACGCCGAACTCGCATGGCTGCTGGACACCGGCGCCGCCTGTGCCGCGCAGCGTGAGGGCGGCCCGCAGCCGCTGCAGGGGCGGACCGTCGCCATGCTCTTCGAGAAGCCGTCCCTCCGCACCAAGGTCTCCTTCGACATCGCCGCCTACGAGCTGGGCGGGCACGCCGTCTACCTCGGCGCGGACGAGGTCGGACTCGACAAGCGCGAGCCGGTCGAGGACGTCGCCCGCGTGCTGGAGCGCTGGGCGTCCGTCATCGTGGCGCGCGTCATGGCGCACAGCACGCTGGAGCGCTTCGCCGCGAACGCTTCCGTCCCTGTAGTCAACGCACTCTCGGACGTCGAGCACCCCTGTCAGGCGGTGGCCGACCTCCTCACCGTCCGCCAGAGCAAGGGCCGCGTCGAGGGCATGAAGGTCGCCTACATCGGCGACGCCAACAACTGCGCCCTCAGCCTCGGACTCGGCGCGCTCGCGCTCGGCGCGGACTTCGCAGTCGCCTCTCCCGACGGCTACTCCTTCCCGGACGCCGATGCCGCGCGCCTGCGGGCGCGCTCCACCGGCGGCGCGCTGACGCTCACTGCCGACCCGGACGAGGCCGCCGACGGCGCGGACGTCCTCTACACCGACGTCTGGACGAGCATGGGACAGGAGGCCGAGACCGCGCAGCGCCGTGCCGCCTTCCGGGGCTTCCAGGTGAACGAGCGCCTGTTGGGCCGCGCCAACCCCGGCGCGCTCGTCATGCACCCCATGCCCGTGCACTACGGAGAAGAGATGGAGCCGGGGATGCTGGAGCATCCGCAGTCCGTCGCCTATACCCAGGCAGAGAACCGCTTGCACGCGCAGAAGGCCGTCCTGCGCCTGCTCGTCGCTGGCGAATAGCGCTATGACGAACGCCGCCGCACAGACGGCGGGCGCCCCGCCCGCCACGACGCTCGTTGCCATCGTTGGACGCCCCAACGTCGGCAAGTCCAGCCTGTTCAATGCGCTGCTCGGCAGGCGCTCAGCCATCGTCGCCGAAGAGTCCGGCACGACGCGCGACCGCATGATCGCTCCCGCCGAGTTCGAGGGGCGCCACTTCCTGCTCGCCGACACCGGTGGCCTCCTGCCGGAGCCCGAAACGGAGATCGAGGCGCACATCGCCGCGCAGGTAGACGCCGCCGTTGCAGGCGCGGACGCTGTCATCTTCGTCACCGACGCCCGCACCGGCCCCGCCTACGCCGACCAGTACGTCGCGCAGCGGCTGCGGCAGGCGCGAAAGCCCGCCGTCGTCGCCGTCAACAAGGCTGACAACCCGAACCAGGAGCTGCTCGCGAACGACGCCTACTCCCTCGGTCTCGGCGAACCCGTCCCCGTCAGCGCGCTGCACCGGCGCGGCCTCGGCGACCTCATGGACGCCCTCATGGCGCAGGTGCCGATGGACGACGCCGCGAGCGGCCCGGACCCCGATACGCCGCGCATCGCCATCATCGGAAGGCCCAACGTCGGCAAGTCCGCGCTCACGAACGCCGTCCTGAACGAGGAGCGCTCCATCGTCAGCCCCGTGCCCGGCACGACGCGCGACGCGCTCGATACGCCCTTCGAATACGAGGGCACGCCCGCCGTCCTCATCGACACCGCGGGCATCCGGCGCCGTGGCGCCGTGCAGCCCGGCATCGAGAAGTTCAGCGTCCTGCGCGCCGCCGCCGCCATCCACCGCTGCGACGTCGCCCTGCTCGTGCTGGACGCCACCAACCCCGGAACCGACCAGGACCTCCACATCGCGGGCCAGGCGGCGGACGCCTTCAAGTCGCTCCTCGTCGTCCTCAACAAGTGGGACCTCGTCGATCAGGACGACCCACGGCGGGAGCAGCGCCGGCTCACCCGGTTCATCCACTCGCGCATGCGCTTCCTGCCCGGCGTGCCGGTTGCGTTCACGTCCGCCGTCGACGGCGGAGGCGTGCCGGAGGCGCTGCGCATGGCGTTCGACCTCCATCGCAAGCGGATGGAGTGGGTCGATGGTCCCTTGCTCAACCGCGCAGTCATGGATGCCGTCTCCCGCCACTTGCCGCCCACGAGCGCCGCGAAGGGCTCGCTCAAGCTCTACCGCGTCAAGCAGGAGTCCGTGCGTCCCCCCACGTTCGTCTTCTTCGTGAACAACACCGGCCGCATCCATTTCTCCTACGAGCGCTACCTCGCCAACACCCTCCGCGAGGAGTTCGGCTTCGACGGCGTGCCGCTCAAGATCGAGTTCCGCGGCAAGGGCGGCGTGCACGTCATCGGCGACAACCGGTCGAAGGCGGCAGCCCGCGCGCGCCGCGCGGGAAACAAGCGCGCGGGCAGCAGGGGCAAACGTCCCGCCGCAGGCCCGTCATCCTCACCCTCGCCGTCATCCCCATCCTCGCGGTCATCCTCGTCCTCTTCGTCAGCCTCGTCCTCTCCGTCGTCCCCGCCCTCTCCCTCGTCCCCGCCCTCTTCGTCACTCCCGCGAAAGCGGGAACCCCGCGGCCGTTCGGGACCGCGGAGGCAGCGGTAACCCATGGAGTGGTTGCTCGTCCCCGCCGCCTATCTCCTCGGCAGTGTGCAGCCGGGGCTCCTGCTCGTGCGGCTGATGACGCGACGCGACGTCCGGGAGGTCGGCAGCGGCAAAACGGGCATGACGAACGTCATGCGTGCCGCCGGGAAGAAGGCTGCGGCGCTCGTGTTCCTGCTGGACGTCGCGAAGGGTGTCCTGCCCGTCCTCGTGGCCGCGGAGGTCTCCGCTGACGCTTGGCTGGAGGCTGCCACGGCCGTCGCCGTGGTCCTGGGTCACGTCTTCCCCGTGTTTGCGGGATTCCGGGGTGGCCGCGGCGTCGCCACCGGCGTGGGTACGGCGTCCGCACTCCTGCCCTGGGCGGGGATCGTGGGCATCGTCGTCTTTGTCCCCGCCGTGCTGCTCACGCGTTACGTCTCACTCGGCTCCATCGTAGGCGTCGCGACCGTGTTCGCGGGCTTCGTCGTAGCGATGGTGGCCTACGACCTCCCGACGCCGCACATCGTCTACGCGCTCATCACCGGCCCGCTCATCATCGGCATGCACCGCGACAACATCGTCCGCCTCGTCCGCGGCACTGAACGCCGCATCGGCCACCGCGAAGAGGAGGGGTAGGGTTCCGTCGTTCTTGTGAAAACAGCCTCCCCCGCTCGTGGTGAGCCTGTCGAACCATCCTGCGCAGGCTCGCGCTGAAGCGCGCAACCCCGGCACTCCGGCGCTCCGGCGAGCCAGGCTCCCGATACAAGGAACAAGCTCCCCCCGTCATTCCCGCACCGGCGGGAATCCAGAGTGACCGGGCAGGTCACACGTGGGGCGGGGCGGGGTGGCTGGGGATGAGTGCTCAGTCACTGACTGGCATCAGCAGTCCGTCGCTTGTCGGCGCAGCTTCCTGGCCTTCACCAGCGAGTCCATCACCGCGAACCGGGGTGCCAGCCGGTCGTACTCACGCCGGGGTCCCGGTTCTCGGTTCTGAAGTTCCTGGAACAGTTTCCTTGCGGTGCGCATGACGCCGACAGCATACCCCCCACCGCGACACCCGCCCCTTCCGCCGTCACCCCATGCCTGCGTACGCTGGTCGCATGACCGTCATACTGGCAGCACCCTTAGACCCCGTTACGGCTCACGGCCCAGCCACAGGTGCGTTCAATGGGCTGCTGTGTGCACACCCCTTTCTCTATGCGGATGTTGAACAGAAGAACGCAGAAGCAGGCCACGGCCTTGTCGTTCAACTGTTCAAGAGCGGAATTCGCCCTGCATGCACTCCTGAGCGTCGACACTTGAAGCGGCTGGTTGAACCCGGGGGCCCCGCCCCCCACAGGCCGGGGCCCTCCCCCCCCCCGCCGGAGTGACCCCTGCCCCCCCCCCCCCCCCGTCCGATCCATCCCTGTGAGTCTTGAGGTGTAGAATCCGGACATGGCGCGCGAGAGTCTGCTCATCGCTACGAACAACGCCCATAAGGTCACCGAGTTCCGCCGGATCCTCGGCGAACTGGACGTGACCCTGCTCACGCCCGCCGACGCCGGCATAGCGATCGACGTCGAGGAGACCGGCGAGACGTTCGAGGAGAACGCGCGGCTCAAGGCCCGGGCGTTCTGCGCCGCCAGCGGCCTCCCATCGCTCGCCGACGACTCCGGCATCGAGGTCGACGCGCTCGACGGACGCCCCGGCGTCCGCCCGGCGCGCACCAGGCCGGGCGGCCCGGGGCGGCGCGGGCAGCCCCGCCGCCCGCCCCCCGAGCCCGCCGCGGGG
>JAPOOH010000561.1 GCA_026713505.1 Chloroflexota bacterium
CCTCGCGGAGAACCCGTCCCTTACGACTTGTCTGGGTAGCGCCGAGGTCGCCGACGCCGCCGAGTGCATCGCGGGCAGATTCAAGGTCGTGCGAACGGAGATCGGGGCGTCCACCATGTCCCTGCGGGACATCCTGGCGGCCGAGCTCGAAGAGCATCTCGAAACCCTGGGCGTCAGCTACCGCTTCCCGTCCACCGATGAAGTGTCCAACAACAAGCGGTGCTTCGAGGAGCTGATGTCCGCATTCCATGGGGAGTTCCCCGACCATGGCCTGCTTATCGTGGTGGACGAGCTGCTCGACTACCTGCGCACGCGGAGAGATCAGGAGCTCATTCTCGATCTGAATTTCCTCCGGGAGGTCGGAGAATCATGCGGTGCGCTACGCCTGCGATTCGTGGCCGGCGTTCAGGAAGCCATTTTCGACAGCCCCAGGTTCGCGTTCGTTTCCGACGCAATCCGCCGGGTTAAGGACCGATTCGAGCAGGTGCTCATCGCCAGGAACGACATCAAGTTCGTGGTGGCGGAACGACTCCTCAAGAAAACGGCGGAGCAGCAAGTCAGGATTCGGGAGTACCTGACGCCGTTCGCCAGGCTCTACGGCCGCATGAACGAAGGAATGGACGAATACGTCCGCCTGTTCCCGGTGCATCCGGACTACATCGATACGTTCGAGCGGGTTTCCGCCGTGGAGAAACGCGAAGTCCTGAGGACGCTGTCGACAACCATGCAGAAGATGCTGGATCAGGACATACCGGACGACATGCCCGGACTGATCGCCTATGACAGCTACTGGAACAATCTCCAGGAGAACCGGGCATTCCGTGCGGTACCCGACATCAAGGCAGTCATCGAATGCAGCGAAGTGCTGGAATCTCGGATTCGGCAGGCTTTCACGCGCCCCGCCTACAAGCCGATGGCGCTGCGAATCATCCATGCGCTCTCGTTGCATCGCCTGACCACGGGCGACATCTACGCCGCCCTCGGCGCAACGCCGGAAGAGCTGCGTGACGGTCTCTGCCTGTACCAGCCCGGAATCGAGGACCTGGGCGGCGACCCGGCGGACGATCTCCTCTCCCAGGTAGAGACGGTGCTGCGCGAGATTCATCGAACCGTCAGCGGTCAGTTCATCTCCTCGAATCCGCACAACCGGCAGTTCTATCTCGATCTGAAGAAGACCGACGATTTCGACGCCCTCATCGAGAAGCGGGTCGGGAGTCTCGACCTCTCGCAGCTCGATCGCTACTACTACGAGGCGTTGAAGCAGGTCATGGAGTGCACCGATCAGACCCATGTCACCGGTTACCGGATCTGGGAACACCAATTGGTCTGGCCGGACCGAAAGGCGTGGCGCAAGGGCTACCTGTTCTTCGGCGCGCCCAACGAGCGTTCCACCGCCATCCCGCCCAGGGACTTCTACCTGTACTTCATTCAGCCCTTCGACCCCCCGCGCTTCAAGGACGAGGAGAAACCCGACGAGCTGATTCTCCGCCTGACAAAGATGGACGACGATTTCCGTGTGCCGCTCGGTCGCTACGCTGCGGCCCTCGACCTGGCTTCGACGTCATCCGGCCACGCCAAGGCCACCTACGAAGCCAAATCCTCCCAGTTCTTCGGCGAGTTGGTGCAGTGGTTGCGAACGCACATCGCGGACGCCTTCCGCATCGCCTTTCAGGGCCGCATGAAATCCGTCACCGAGTGGGCTCGCGTCAAGTCCGTCCGGGAGTTCTCGGGCATTGCCTCCCACGAACGAATCAATTTTCGCGACTTGGTGAACACCGTCGCCGGCATCTGCCTGAGCTCGTGCTTCCAGGACCGGGCCCCCGAATATCCCGTCTTCTCGGTTCTCGTTGCCAGGGACGGTGCGGAGCAGGCCGGCCAGGATGCCCTCCGTGCCATCGCCGGCCCGACCCGCACGCGACAGGCGACGGCCATACTCGACGCGCTGGAATTGCTCGACGGCGACCGTCTCGCTCCGGAGCAATCGAGGTATGCGCGACACATTCTCGACGCACTCGAACGGAAGGGCCACGGCCAGGTTCTCAACCGCTCCGAGCTGATTCGCGATGATCTGGGCGTGGAGTACATGGACAAGGATCGGCAACGCCTGGAACCTGTCTGGGCCGCGGTCGTCCTCGCCGCGCTGGTCTACTCGGGCCACGTCGTCATTGCCGTTCCCGGCAGGAAATTCGACGCACTCAGTCTCGGCGCCCTGGCCGCCACGCCGGTCGAAGAGTTGGCGCAGTTCAAGCACATAGAACGTCCAAAGGACTGGAACCTGCCCGCCTTGAGCGCGGTGTTCGAATTGCTCGGGCTACCCCCCGGCACTGCCCACAGCGTTGCCCAGGGCAACGAACAGGCGGTGAGGAGCCTGCAGAGGGAGATTCGAATCCGGGTGGAAGGCCTCGTGCTCGCACAGCAGCAACTCCGACGCGGCTTCCTCTTGTGGGGCAGAAGCCTGCTTTCCGAGAGCGAAATACGTGAATTCCACGATCGGCTCGACGCAACCAAGACGTTTCTCGAGTCGCTACAGGCGTACACGACTCCCGCCAAGCTCAAGAACTTCAGACACGAAGCACCGGACGTGATCGCACATCGGGCCGGACTCGACGCGTTGGGCCGCATCGGATCCATCGAGACGCTGCGAACCGACATCGACGCCATCGCCGCATACCTGTCCGCTGCAGAGGCCGGACTGCCCGACGGGCACGAATGGGTAGGCAGGGTGAAGACCGCGCAGCACGAGGTCCTCGCGGAGTTCAACGATCCGGGCAAGCGA
>JAPOOH010000404.1 GCA_026713505.1 Chloroflexota bacterium
AACCGTGGGTCAGCACGATCGGCAGGGGACGGGGGCCGTTGCCGCGGACGTGGATGAAGTGAATGCCCATTCCGCCAACTTCGGCCCGATAGTTGGGCAGCAAGTTCAGCCGCGCTTCCTGGGCGCGCCAGTCGAACCCTGTGCGCCAGTACTCTGCCAGCTCGCGGATGTAGTCGAGGTTGGCCCCGTAGTCCCAGCCAGCGCCATCGACCATGTCCGGCCACCGGGTCCTGCCGAGCCGCTCACGCAGGTCCTCGAGGATGTCCTCTGCAACATGGATGGTGTAGGGCTGGCTATTCACGGCCCGTACCTTACAACAGGCACGGTGGCCGGACTATCGGCGTGGGAGGGCCGGTGGAAACACGGTTTGACCGTTCTTTGTACTCGTAGTCTGGCTGCCCCGCCTGGATTCGAACCAGGGTCAACAGATCCAAAGTCTGCTGTGCTACCACTGCACCACGGGGCAGAGCGCCGGCGCAGACTCCATTCTACCCGTACGACCGAGGGCCTCGCCCGACGCTACGCCGGCAACTGCGGAGAGAACGACGTCGCCTCCCAGATCGAGTTCTCGATCCTCGCAACTATCGGGCCGTCCTTTTCGGATTCGGCGAACGCCCGGATGCGCTCCGGGTCGTCTCGGAACTCGGCCCACTTCGCACGCCGCTCGGCGTCGTTCTCCCACGCCAGCATGTAGTGGAACTTCGTGTTGTCTCCCACCGATTCCGTCCAGTACCCCACGGGGCGGAACCCGTACTTCAGAAACAGATCATGCGTTACGTCGGCGAACCGCTGCACGACCGCGCGCAGCTTGCCCGGCATCGCATAGTAGGTGCGCATCTCGTAGATCATGGAAGGCCTCCTCTT
The DNA here is from genome assembly GCA_026713505.1 of Chloroflexota bacterium. Classification (GTDB taxonomy): domain Bacteria; phylum Chloroflexota; class Dehalococcoidia; order Lucifugimonadales; family Australimonadaceae; genus Bin16. The sequence continues at coordinate 865 of JAPOOH010000404.1, forward strand.
GAACGCGAGGATAGCGCATGGAGCCGGCAGTCGCCCGTGCCGCCCAGCGACTACGGAAGCGGCGTGAAGGTGATGACGGACCCCTCACCGATGCCGATCTCCTCTGCGAGTCCGGCGTTGATCTCCAGCACGTACCGTATCGGCACGCCGGAAGAGTAGGTCGGAAGGGCAGAGTCCGACTTCCCGGGTTCAGGGAACGGCAGCCTCGCCGCCACGCCGGTCACCACGAAGTCGTCCGCTATCCAGACGATGTCTATGGAGAAGCGCATGCCGCGCATCCAGAACCCCGCGCTCCCCGTTCCGCCCATGTCGAACCACATGCCACGGTCCTGTTCGAGTCCGTCGCGTCCGCCGAGCCCCAGGCGGCGACGCTCGTGCGTGTCCGCCACGTCCACGACGAAAGTGACTCCCTCAACCGTCACCTCCGCCTGCGGGTAGCCGGAGGGCGCCGCCGTTGGAGTCGGGACCGGGGTCGGCTCCGGCGTAAAAGTGGGGGTAAGCGTCGGTGTCGGGGTTGGCGTCGGTGTCGGGGTTGGCGTCGGTGCCGGTGTTGCGGTGGGTTCCAGGGTTGGGATAGGCGTGGCCGTGGCCGCGAGGGCCGCAGTAGGGGTAGGAGTTGCCGTGGCCGCGGGGGTCGCAGTAGGGGTTGGCGTTGCCGTGGGTGCAGGGGCTGGCGTGCATCCGATCGTCGCAAGAACGAGGGCCGCGCACAGCGACAGCACAACGGCGAGCGCGTTCCGGCAACGCAGTTTCATGAGGCTCTTGAGTCCACGGCGTCGGTTATCAGGCCCCTTGCGCCTGCCGCAGCTGCAACTCCTCCGCCTCCCGGTACAGCCGGACGATGGTGTCACGGTCCGGGCAGTAACGGTCCACGTCGTCGTCTATGTACAGCCAGCCTCCCTTGGAGACCTTGTGGTAGTTGGCGCGATAGGAGACGGTCCCCCGCGTCCCGCGACTCATGAGCACCTGCGTCGCCGTTTCGCTGTCCTGCTCCAGGGCCCGCTCAGGACGCTCTATCGTGGACGGGTCACGGAAGACGTTCATCGGCTCGCCGCCATCCTGCACCACCTTGATCTGCTCCTTCAGCAGGTTCCGGTACGCGATGACGCACGCGTCCGAAACGCCCAGGTGTTCCTGGGTCCTGTCCGCGACCTCCCCCTGCGACCACCAGGCGATCATGTCCTGGGAGAGCACGTTGTCCAGGATCGGTTCGCCGTTCGCATAGCCGAGCGGCACCTCCGCGTAGGGCACGCCGTCCTGCTCCGGCACCTCCACGCCCGGCGGAAAGTCGTAGTAGAAGTACTGGAAGTGCCAGGTGCTCGTGTCGTCCAGCGGCACGCCGATCTGGTAGGACTTGCGGACCGTCCCCGGGGCGTACGGTGCGAAAGTGAGGATGTACGGAAAGAGGAACGAGTTTGCGCCGACGGTCCAGGAGAGCGAGTCCTCGCCCTTGTCCGACTCGAGGTTGCCCTTTGTGAACCCGAACTGGTTCCACACGGGCTGGTACCTCGTGTAGACGCCCCTGTCCAGCCTGTCCTGCTGCTGGCGCATCGTCACGTTGTAGCGCGCGCGGTTGTCGTCCGTGAGCCTGCCCTGCCGTTCGAGCGCGTACTGCGCGAGTCGCCCGTGCAGGTAGGTCGCGTGCCCCAGGTCGCCCCGGTTCTCCATCACCTGCAGCCAATTGCAAGGCAGGTGGTGCGCCACGATCTGGCGGAAGCCACCCGGACGTACGAAGAGGTCCCACCGGGGAAGCAGCGGCACGGGCGCGGGGCCCAGGTATGCCCACACGAGTCCGCCCATCTCCTGCGCCGGGTAGTGCACCGCCTCCACCTTCTCCTTGAACGTGCTGTCCGGCGGCTCCAGCGGCGTCTCGATGCACCGGCCCTCCTCGTCGAACATCCACCCGTGATAGCCGCAGCGCAGCCCACCTTGCTCCGGGATGCCGTACTCCAGGCTCATCAGCCGGTGCGGGCAACGCAGACCCAGCAGCCCCAGTGTCCCGGACCGGTTCCGGTAGAGGGCCAACTCCTCGCCGAGGATCTTCACCCGGCGGACGGGGTTCTGGTCCAACTGCTGCACCGCTGCAATGGGGTGCCAGTAGCGGCGCAGCAGGTCGCCGCCAGGCGTTCCCGGCCCTACCCGCGTCAGCAACTCGTTATCCTGCGCAGTCAGCATCGCGTCTTCCTCCCACCATGCTGAGCACTCCGCTCACTGGCCCGTGCTGTCCCACAGTTGAGGCTGGCCCACGGCGAGGCGCGTCGGCGGGGTGAGCCCCAGGTGCTCGTACGCCGCGCGCGTCAGCATGCGTCCGCGGGGCGTGCGGTTCAGGAACCCCAGCTGCATCAGGTACGGCTCCCCCACGTCCCTGATGGGGTGCGCTTCCTCCCCGGTCGCCGCCGCGGGAGGAGCCCGAGAGCGG
>JAPOOH010000405.1 GCA_026713505.1 Chloroflexota bacterium
CCCTCAGCCGTCGCCATCGGCTCGATGCCGAGCTGTCTGCCCATGTCAGCAACAGCCTCGTACGCTTTCTGCCTGTTCGTCTTCACCTTGCCGCCCAGCAGGTGCTCCGGGTGCAGGAAGCCGAGCAGCAGGTTGGCGTCGGTCACGGTCGGCTGAGTGCCGCCCTTGTCGTACGCGACGGGGCCGGGGTCCGCGCCAGCGCTGTGCGGGCCCACCTGCAGCGCGCCGCCGCCGTCTATCCAGGCGATGGTGCCGCCGCCCGCGCCGATGGTGTTGATCATCAGCATCGGCGCAGCGATCTCCCAGTCGCCGATGAGCACGGACGTCTGCTCCAGCACGGAGCCGTTCTCCCCGAGCGCGATGTCGCTGCTGGTGCCACCCATGTCAAACGAGACCATGTTGGAGAACCCGGCGGAGTCCGCGATCTGCATCCCCGCTTCGGAACCGGCGCACGGGCCGGAGAGCAGGGTGGTGATGGGGATGACGCTCGTGATCTTCGCGACACCCCCGTTGCTCTGCATGATGTACAGCTGCTCGGTCGTGATGCCGAGGCTTCGCAGCCCCTCGGCAAGCTTGCCGAGGTAGTCGATCATGGCGGGGGCCAGCCGCGCGTTGGCGACCGTCGTGCTCAGGCGAGGAAACTCGCGTATCTGCGGCAGTATGTCAGACGAGAGCGAGACGGAGCCGTCCGGGAATTCTTCCTTGATCATCTCGCCCAGCGCCCGCTCGTGTTCCGGGTTCAGGAACGAAAAGAGCAGCACGACAGCGACCGATTCCGCGCCCTTCTGCTTGAGGCGCCGCACCGCTTCGCGGGCCTGCTCCACGTCCAGCGGCTTCTTCACGTTGCCCCGGTAGTCCACGCGCTCGACGACCTCCTCGCGCAGCCACGGCTCCACGGGCGGGTTCTTCTCCACGTAGATGTCAGACAGGTCGCTGCCGAACCGCGGGATGTGCCAGACGTCGTTCACGCCGCTGAACCCGTCAGTGATGAGCAGCCCCACGCGCGCGCCCTTGTCCTGCACGAGGATGTTCGTGCCGACCGTCGTGCCGTGCGTGAACGAGGCCACCTCGTCGGCATTGAGGTTGCCGTCCAGCAGCTCGCGCAAGCCGTCGATGATCGCGCGTCCGGGGTCGTTTGGCGTCGACGGGACCTTCAGCACGTCGACCTCGCCGGACTCGTGTTCGAGCACAACCATGTCGGTGAACGTCCCGCCCGTGTCAACCGCAACCGTCTTCATGGGGAACAGCCTCGCTCTATGGGGTCGGAAGCGACTATAGAGGCGCTTGGGGCATTCGCGCAAAGCGCAGCACCGGTAACAGCCTGCCGCCCCTGGGGTCCGGCGTGAGCGAGCCCGCCGTGCCCCGACGTGGTAAAGTGAGGCAAACCTACTATTGATACCAAGAGAGGAGCGAAAGATGGCAGTCGTTGACCTGCGAGAGGCAGAAGTCCCCGACAAGATAGACCTGTGGGAAGCGGGCGACCCGTACTTCGACTGGATCGCGCGCGAAGGCGTCAAGCGCATCGTCGAATACAAGTTCGAGGACCTGAACGACGTGGAGCTCGGGGACTGGGAGCGCAAGGGCGGCAAGGGCGCGGTGATCAACATCCCGAACGCAATGCTGCCGAACGACGCACACCTGGTGGAGATCAAGCCCGGCGGGAAGTCGGAGCCGGAAAGCCACATGTACGAGGAAGTGATGTACGTCGTCTCCGGCCGCGGCGCGACGAGCGTGTGGTTGAGCGAAGGGCAGAAGGCGACGTTCGAGTGGGCGGCGGGCAGCCTGCTGGTGATCCCGCTGAACGCGTCCTACCAGCATTTCAACGGCAGCGGCACGGAGCCCGCGCGGTACGTGTCGATGACGAACGCGCCGCCTGTGATGCGCATGTTCCGCAGCAACGAGTTCGTCTTCAACAACCCGTTCCACTTCATGGACCGCTTCTCGGGCGAAGACGAAGACTTCTTCAACGGGCAGGGGACGCTCTACCAACGGAAGGGCACCAAGTTCGGGACGATGTGGAAGACGAACTTCGTGCCGAACGCCGACATCATGCGGCTGTGGAAGTATCGCGACCGCGGCGCCGGCGGCATCA
>JAPOOH010000406.1 GCA_026713505.1 Chloroflexota bacterium
CCCCTACTCGCCGGACGAGATGCCCATCCTCGGCCCCGTGCAGGGAACGGAGTCGCTCTATATCTCGACCGGCCACGGCTACAAGGGCATCACGCTCGCCATCATCTCGGGCAAGGCGATGGCGCAGCAGACAGCGAAAGGCGCCAGCGACGTCCACATCTCGCCGTTCTCCCTGGAACGCTTCGCGGAGGGGTCGTAGCTGCATGGCCGGCACGGAGCTCACCGGGCGGTCACCGTCGTCGATTGCGGGCCTCATCCGCGAGCGGCAGGTCTCGCCCGTCGAGGTGACGGCCCACTTCCTGGAGCGCATCGTGAAGTACGACGGCGAGCTGCGCGCGTTCATCACCACCGCCCCTGAGCAGGCGATGGCCGAGGCGCACCGCGCGGAGGCTGCGGTCATAGCCGGCGACGAGCTGGGGCCGCTGCACGGCGTGCCGGTCGGCGTCAAGGACCTCAACTCCACCAGGGGCATCCGCACCACCTACGGCTCGCTCCTCTTCGGAGACAACGTGCCCGAGAACGACGACATCGTCACCGAGCGCATCCGGGCGAGCGGCGCGATCATCGTCGGCAAGACGAACACGCCCGACTTCGGATGGAAGGGCACGACCGAGAGCACCATCGCAGGGCCCTGCTTCAACCCGTGGGATACGACGCGCACGTCCGGCGGGTCCAGCGGTGGCTCAGGGGCGGCGCTCGCGGCGCGCCTCGTGCCGCTCTGCAACGGTGGCGACGCAGGCGGCTCCATCCGCATCCCCGCAAGCTTCTGCGGCGTCTACGGCATCAAACCCGGAGCGGGGCGCGTGCCCGGCGACTACACCTCGAACACGACGTGGGGAGGACTCTCACAGAACGGTCCGATGTCCACCAACGTGCGCGACTCCGCCCTGCTGCTGGACATCCTCGCGGGACCGGACGCCCGCGACCCCCGCTCGTTGGGACACGCGGATGTCGACTACCTCGCTGCGGTCGATGCCCCGTCCGTCGACGGCCTGCGCATCGCCTGGGCCGGCGCGATGGACGACCAGCCCACCGACCCGCAGGTGCTGGCGCTAGCGCAAGCGGGCGCCGAGGCGTTCGAGCAACTGGGGGCGAGCGTCGCGGAGGGCATGCCCGCCGTCACGACGGACGACGCGATATGGGCCTTCGTCACGTTCATGCTGACGGACCTGTGCATCACCCTGGGCCCGGCCATCGAGAGCGGGAGGGGCGACTTCCTGCCGGCCATGCTCCTGCGATGGCTCACCGACGCGAAGACGTGGCCAGCGTCCCGCTACGCCGAGGCGCTGCACCTGCGCGAGTGGCACCGCCACTGGTTCGACGAGTTGTTCGAGCGCTTCGACCTGCTGGCCCTCCCGACGATGGCCGTGCCCGCGTTCCCGGTCGAACGTAACCCGAAGACGATCGGTGGGCGCGAGGTGCACCCGTCGTGGGGGGTCACGCCATTCTGCCTGCATGCCAACCTGACTGGGAGACCCGCAGCCAGCATCCCATGCGGTTTCACCGAAGAGGGGCTGCCCGTGGGGCTGATGCTCGTCGGGCGCATGGGCGAAGAGGCAACGATACTGCGGGCGTCAGCCGCGTTCGAGGCGGCCCACCCCTGGGCGGAGCGCCGTCCCCCGGAGTTCCTGTAGCCCTTCCCACGCGGCGCTTGGTCCCTTCCCCCTCGATGGGGGAAGGTCAGGATGGGGTAGACCAGCGAGGCTGAGGAGAGGCGTGCTCAGACCGTTCCTAGCACGCCTCGATCGCCTTCCCCGTCGCCGCCTTGCTGCCGCTGCACAGACCGGCCCACACGTCGATCACGTGGATGCGGCCGTGCAGCACGATCTGCGGTCCCGGCTCCACGGCGCCCATCTCCGACTCGACGCTCACGCCGAGCTGGCTCATGCTGCCGGGGTCTCCCAGCAGGTGGACCCACGCGTAGCCGTCCTCTCCCACCGTGAATACGGCGGCGCTCCGGGTGCGGTGCTCACGGTCCCACCACCACGCCCGGTAGATCAGGCCCGGCTCCAGGGCGCGGAGCCCCTTCACCACCAGCATGCTGTGGCCGTCCGGACGGGTGATGAGGATGCCGCGGGCCTGCCCGGCGTGATAGCGCCGGTCGTCCTTCGCTGTCGCCTCCTCCTCCGGTTCCGCGTCCGACGACGCGGACCGGGCGGGCGTGAGCTCGGTCATCCCTACGCTGTCCGCCACCATGTCGCTGAGCCCGACGAGGTCGCTTCGAACGTCCTCTGCCTCCGCCATCACCACGTCCACCTCGCCCTGCAATTGGGTGACGCGCTGCTGCTGCACAGTGGAGAACGCCCCGAGACCCACGACCGCGACGGCGAGCGCAGCGGCGACTCCCAGCAGCGAGAACGGCACGCGGGGCGCAGGCCGCGGAGCCGACGCCGCCACGGAACCGCGCACGCGCCCCATGACCCGCTGCCGCACCTGCGAACTCGGGACGGCGAACGTGTGCGAACCGGAGATCGCGGCCACGCCCTCGAGGTACTCTTCGAGCATCTCGCGGTAGCGCGGCTCGCGGTCCAGGGCACGCTCCACGATCAGCGCGTCGGCTGCGTCCAGCGCCCCGAGGGCGTAGGCCGGCAGCAGACCGGCTATGTCGTCGTCAGCAGGGGCCAGCGGCTCATCCGCCATCATGCTCCCTCCACGGCAGGCGTGTTCATCACCTGCCTGAGCTTCCCGAGTCCCAGGCGCAACCGCGTCTTGACGGTGCCGAGCGGGGCGCCCGTGCGCTGCGCGATCTCCTGTTGCGTCGCGCCCTCGAGGTACGCCATCACGATGACGACGCGTTGCTCCTCCGGCAGCGCGCGAAGGGCCTCGCGCGCCTCGCCCACCAGCACGGACGTGATCGCCTCGTTGGCGGTGTCGCCGTCGGAGACGAGGCCGAGCGTTGCGTCCTCGGGCGCCCTGTCCGCGTCCATCAGGGCGGCGCGGCGCCTCCGGCGCACCTCGTCTATCACCCGGTTGTGGGCGAGGTGCAGGAACCAGTGGCGGAAGATGCCTTTCGCGGCGTCGAACCGCCCTGCCCGCGTCCAGAGGGCCATGAAGACCTCCTGTGCGAGATCCTCCGCAAGCGCATAGTCTCTGAGTATGCCGTACGCCATGCTGAACACCTGCACGCCGTAGCGGTTGTAGAGCTCTTCCAGCGAGTCCGCGTCTCCCGTTGCGACCCACGAGGCCAGAACGGCGTCCGGTTGAGCAGCCAGGGAAAGGGACACGTTCTCACCGCTCGCCATAGCGGGGCTCACTTTCTCTACGACAGGAACTACGCTTGAGAAGAGGCTTCGGATTCACTGCTTTTCCCCTCTCCCTCAAGGGAGGGCTGATTCGCGGCCTTTCCCCTCTCCCCCCCGGAGAAGGTCAGGGTGAGGGTGTCTCGGCCCAATTGTAGCGTGAGCGCCCGGAACCGTGTGAAAATCGGAGCGATTCCCCACGCATTACGGAGGCGGCGCTCGCATGGGCAACTACGAGATAGCGGTCATACGCGGAGACGGCATAGGGCCGGAGGTCATCGAGGAGGGCGTGAAGGTGCTGGACGCCGCGCAGCGCAGGTTCGGCATCGGGTTTACGTACACGGAGTTCCCCTGGGGCTCCGACTACTACTTCCAGCACGGCAGGATGATGGACGCCAACGGGCTGGACGAGCTCAAAGGGTTCGACGCGATCTTCTTCGGCGCGGTGGGGCACCCGGATATCCAGGACCACGTCACGCTGAACGGCCTGCTGCTCCCGATGCGGCGCGGCTTCGACCAGTACGTCTGCCAGCGTCCCAGCATCCTGCTGCCGGGCGTCACTTCCCCACTGCGCGGCATGGAGAGCGGTGACATCGACATGGTCGTCATACGCGAGAACACGGAGGGCGAGTACGCCAACGTCGGCGGCTTCCAGTACAAGGGGTTCCCGGAGGAGGTCGCGGTGCAGACTTCCGTCTTCACGCGGCGCGGCATCGAGCGCGTCGTGCGCTACTCGTTCGAGCTCGCGCGCTCGCGCAACAAGAAGCGTCGACTCGCCTCCATCACGAAGTCCAACGCGCAGGGCTACGGCATGGTGCTCTGGGACCAAGTGTTCGACCAGGTGGCAGCCGAGTACCCGGACATCGAGACGGAGTCGCTGCTCGTAGACGCGGCGTGCATAAACTTCATCCGCCGCCCACAGTCGTTCGACGTCGTCGTGGCGAGCAACCAGTTCGGCGACGTGCTCACGGACATCGGCGCCATCATCACCGGCAGCATGGGCCTCGCGCCGAGCGGCAACATCAACCCGGAGCGGGCGTTCCCGTCCGTGTTCGAACCGGTGCACGGCAGCGCGCCCGACATCGCCGGCAAGGGCATCGCGAACCCCATGGCAACGGTGTTCTCCAGCGCGATGATGCTGCGGCACCTCGGCGAGACCGAATCCGCTGACGCGGTCGACGACGCCGTTGAGAGCGTCCTGCGCGACGGCGAAACGATGCCCGTGGACCTCGGCGGGGCAGCTTCGACTCAGGCGATAGGCGACGCCATCGTCAGCGCGCTGGAGCAAGGCTGACCGGCGTGAAGAGGGTAGTGCCTCAGCTTGAAGACACAGGGGCGTGATGCGGCCGTACCTCATTCTGCATAGGCGTGCCGTGCATCAGTTTGCCCCCGCCTCTGCCACCAGGGAGGGCAGGTCATCGACTGGTCCTGGAGTAGGCAGATGCTCACGCTGAGTGGACACGACTACCCCCGCGCGAGCCTCAGAGGCCATACTCTGGTGCGAACCCTCGTCGTGCTGGCCGGACTCATGCTCGCGGCTTGCTCGACCGATCCGACCGCTACCCCGCTGCCCACGCCCACCCCGGCCGCTGTGCCCCGTACGGTCAACCCCGGCCCGCCGCCTGCGCCGACCCCGACCGCAGCCCCGGAGCCGTGCGGCCTTGACGTGCCCTACGACGTCACGATGGCGGGGTCCGGCACGGACGCGACCGGGCGAACCGCTCAGGACGCTCTGAGCGTCCAGTATTCCGGCGATGCCCGCTCTACCACCCTGCAGGTCATCGCCGAGGGGGTCACGGTGTTCCGCCAGGAGGACATTCTCCTCGATGGGTTCCGGTACGGCCGCTATCAGCATGAATACATGGACGACTATAGCCCGTGGGACTTCCAACCGGCTGGGGAGCCGGATGGCAAGTGGTACGGTGTGCCGGAGTTGCTCTGTCTCGACCCCAGCGGCCTTGACCACGACTCGGGGTCCCCGCACTACTCAACCGTTGAGGAGACATCGCGGGCCGACTACTGGTTCGACCCGTCCGGCCGCCTGACGCGGCTGCTCCTGATGCGCGAGCAGGACGACGATGGGAAGGTGCTGCGCAGTTTCGACTACGTGTATTCGGGCTTGGGGGAACCGAACGACATTCAGCCGCCCGACCTCAGTCACCACGGTCTCGTCGCGACCAGGGGTGAAGGCATCGCGTGCGGGAACCTCGACCGCGCGTCTTACTACTCGTCCGGACTGGGGGTGAGTGCAGATAGCGCCCAGTTGTTCGACACAAAGCATTCAGGCTCTGACGCGCACACGGTCGTCAGGATAATCAGCAACACTGAGGGGAAGATTGCGGAGTATGAGATGCTCCTGAAGGACGAGACGCGGTACTACCGCGAGACCTACGATGAGGGCGGTGAAATCAATCCGCTTTATCAAGAATGGAGCATCGTCGGGGAGGGCCTGCAGGGACCGCAACTGCACTGCCTGGACACCAGCAAGTACGATCACGAGGCCGAAGACCCGCACAGCACGCGCCGGTCGTCAGACTTACTGAATGACCCGTACATCGAGAGTCTCACGACTGACCTGTGGGGCGACGAGTATGGACGGCCTGTACGGGAGGTTCAGACCTTCGTCTATAAGGACATGTCTGAAGGGACGATCACCGTCGATTACACGGACTACGGGGCCGAATACGTCATGGAGACTCCCGATGTGCCCCAGCCCCGGCCCTGAAATCGGCGCCCCCGGCCTATCCGGTCTCGGCCAGTTCCGACAGGAACCGGGGAGCGTTCACGATCCTGGCTCCTCCATGCACTCCCATCGGCAGAAGATGCCTGCGGTCTCCGGTCACGAGATAGTCGGCGGACGCAGCCGCCGCACAGTCCAGTACGCGGTTGTCGGCGTGGCCGCCCCCTATCGCCTCCGCGAGGCGCGGGGGTTCAATCACGGTTGCGGCGCTGGTGAGGGACCGCTGCGCCTGGGACGAGCGTTCCGCGTCCCAGCCGAACTTGCGCACCAGCACCCCTGCCACCTCCTGCAGGATGAATGGAGACAGGTACAACTCGAACCTGCCGCGCATGCCAAGTTCAAGGACCAGTCGTTCGTTTCCGGGGAAGTTCAGGGCCGAGACGATAACGTTGGTGTCCAGGACGACTCTCATCCAGGGGAGCGGACCCCCTCCGTCCGGTACTCTTCCACCAGGTCAGCCACGTCCTCCGGGCCGATCCCCTGCCTCCTCGCGCTCTCCTCGCCGTAGCGGAGCAACTCACGCCACTCGCATTCCTCGATGTAGCGGATCACCGCATCGCGCAGGAACTCGCTCCTCGGGCGCCCCTGCAGCTTCATCATTTCGTCCACACGGTCCGCCATCTCCGGCGGGAGTGAGAAGGTGATGGTCTTCGTGGTCCGTGGCATGTCGCTACCCTTTCTTATCGAGTCTTACTGCATATTGCCCCTTCCACGCAACCCCGTCAATGGTCCCGGATCTCCGCTCAGAGGCCTTCGATTGTTGCGAAATGTGTTAAGTCCGTTCGTTGTGAGCTCGTCGGACCATGAACGGACGGGCCCTTCGACAGGCTCAGAACTGACGCGGTCGACGCCGCCGTGGAGACCGTCCTGCGCGACGGCGAAACGATGCCCGTCGACCTCGGCAGCTCGGCCTCGACTCAGGCTATCGGCGACGCCATCGTCAGCGCTTTGGAACGCGCCTGATCCCTCTTGCACTACACCAGCGCGTCGGGCTCTCCTATCCAACGCACGTTGCCGATGTTTGGGCTTGCGGCTCGGTAGAACCGCTGGTCGGCGGTCCACAACTCACAATCGAGGCTCTCCGCGAGTGACAGGTAGTGTGCATCGTAGGCTGCCCCCTGGCGGAGCTGGCTGGCGAGCTCCAACGCCCGGCGGTGGAGGTCGGGTGTCTCGGTCAACGCGACTCGCACCGCCATCAGGTCTTGCATCAGGCCCGCGGCAGCTTCCACCTCTATCTCCCCGCGCGCCACTCGCCGATGAAGAGCGTTGGCCACCTCGAAGGGCAGAAGGAACGGGGCGATCGGTTGGATGCCTTGCTCATCCCACAGCAGGGTCAAGGCGGTCG
>JAPOOH010000407.1 GCA_026713505.1 Chloroflexota bacterium
GAGGGAAGCATCTTCTCCATCCCCCTCAACACCTGGCACGAGCTCTACAACGCCAGCGGCGAGCAACCCGTCCGACTCTACGCAATGTTCACCGCACCCATGGTCTTCAACATCTACGGTAACGAGGAGTTCATCTTCAACTCCGAAGCAACCTTCCCGGACCGGTTCGATCCCTACGACGAGACCTACTTCAGCGGCAAGTCCGTAAAGCTGAAGGAGCGCCTCACCAAGACCAACTTCGTCGCCAATGTCCGAACCATGAGCCTGGATAACCACGGTACTCGTGGGCCTGGCACCAACATGCACGCGATCATGGCCAATGGTCACTTCATCACCCACGTGTCGGAGTTCCCAGGCCAGACCTACAAGAAGGCCCACACCGCCGGCGGCGGTGTACGCGTCAAGTCCGGCCTCACCTCTGAGGTTGCCTACCTTTTCCTGAATGGCGAGGGGTACGACCTGCAATGGGGCTTCGGGGTTCAGCCTGCTCCCGGGGTCCCCTTTGAGCGGATGGACTACAGGGCTGGCACGCTGCTGACTCCCGGTGACGGCTACCACCAGCACTTTAATGCGACCCCGGACCCCATTCGCTACTTGGTGCTCCGCTTCGGCAACCCGTTCCTCACCGGCAGCGGGGGGCGCGAGCCTAGCCAGATCGAGTTCAATGACGAGGACCCCGCGGTCTGGCAACTCTTCGTTGACGAGCTGGCCAAGCGCGATCTCGAACCCCGGATGGACGAGTACAAGAAGCACGCGGAATGAGTACAGCCGTTGGACAAAGGGAAGGAGCGCTGAGCTATGGTGCAACAAGCTGACCCGGCGCGGAGCAACACCGCATTCGAAAACTGGGTGCTGAAGGAAGGACTCTCCATCACCCAGCAACAGATGGTCGAGGACGTCTATACCGCCAGGCTCGAACCCTGGGAGCGTACGGGCGTCGATGCCCCCCTCCTCGACCTTACCGCCAACCCTCCCCAGGACGGCTCCCTCCTCGTCAACCAGGGTACCTCCCGGTACCTCTGCGAGATTCCACCCGGCGGCACCTACAGGGCCGAACGCCATATGTACGAGGAGATCTTCTACGTCCTCTCCGGACGCGGCGCTACTACCGTCTGGTACGAAGGCTCCCCCAGGCAGACCTTCGAATGGACTGAGGGAAGCATCTTCTCCATCCCCCTCAACACCTGGCACGAGCTCTACAACGCCAGCGGCGAGCAACCCGTCCGACTCTACGCAATGTTCACCGCACCCATGGTCTTCAACATCTACGGCAACGAGAAATTCATCTTCAACTCCGAAGCAACCTTCCCGGACCGGTTCGACCCCTACGACGAGACCTACTTCAACGGCAAGTCCGTAAAGCTGAAGGAGCGCCTCACCAAGACCAACTTCGTCGCCAATGTCCGAACCATGGCACTCGACGACTTCAGCTTCCGCGGACCGGGGACCAACATGATGGCGATCATGGCCAACGGGCACTTCATCACCCACGTGTCTGAGTTTCCAGGCCAGACCTACAAGAAGGCCCACACCGCCGGCGGCGGCGTACGCGTCAAGTCCGGCCTCACTTCTGAGGTCGCCTACCTCTTCCTGAATGGCGAGGGGTACGACCTGCAATGGGGCTTCGAGGTTCAGCCTGCTCCCGGGGTCCCCTTTGAGCGGATGGACTACAAGGCCGGTACACTCCTGACACCCGGGGACGGCTACCACCAGCACTTCAATGCGACCCCGGACCCCATCCGCTACCTAGTGCTGCGCTTCGGCAACCCGTTCCTTGTCGGCAGCGCCGGGCGCGAGCCTCCCCAGATCGAATTCGGCGACGAAGACCCCGCTGTCTGGGAAGTCTTTGTCGACGAATTGGCGAAGCGAGGTCTTGAACCCAGGATGGACGAGTTCAGAAAATCAGGTGCGTAGCAGCCTGCGATGTCTCCTCTCGCCATTGGCTCATGGAGGGCTGGTAATGGGCAGCCGCCGTACCTACAATGACGCGTAAGCGCCTCGACGTGATGGCAGGATCGCTCGCGGCGGATGGTCGCTCCCGGCAGCGGCGTGGCCAGGCCACCAGGTACCGCGCAACGTTACGTCCCCGAGACTGATGCCCAGTTCACAGGAGGTACAGAGGTATGGAGATCAAGCACGGCGTGATTAGTGCCGACTCCCATGGTGTGCTCGGGCCCGACGCGATGACCTCGCGCATGTCAGCAAAGAAGTGGGGCGATAAGATCCCTCACCTCGTTGAAGTTGAGGACGACGGCCGCATGGTTGAAAGGTGGTCTGTGTATGGCAAGGTCGGTTCGGGCAACGTTGCCAACTGCCCTGCCGTTATGGGTGAGCCCTTTCCGCACTTCCCCGAACGCTGGGAAGAAGTCCCGGAGAATGCCTATGTGCCCAGCGAACGCCTGAAGGCGCTGGACATCGATGGCGTGGACGCCGAGGTCCTCTTCCCCAATGCGCCTTACTTCAGTCTCTACAGCTTCGGCGACGTCGAGTTCGAGATGGACGTCGCGCGGGCTTACAACGACGCGATGGCGGAATGGGCGCAGGAGAGCGACCGATACCTCCCGCTCGCCACCGTTCCGTTCCTGTGTGGACCGGAAGCGGCCGCCAGGGAGATCGAGCGCGCCGTCTCTGTTGGGAACCGCGGGGCAAACCTCATGGGAGAATTCCCTGCGCCCCTGCCCCATATCGGCGACCCGGCGTGGGACCCGGTATGGGCCATGTGCGAGTCCCTTGAAGTACCAGTCCACTTCCACGGCTCTTCGGGCGTTCGCGCAGGGGCGGCAGCCCGATCCTGGAAAGGCTACTCAGAGCGTCAGGCCCACTCTGCGTCTACCAGTTGCTCGGCAGTAACGCCTGCCCAGGTCATCCCCCACCTCATCTTCTCGGGCATCACGGAGCGCTTCCCGAAACTCAAGGTCGTCTTCGCGGAAGCTGGTATCGGCGGACTGAACTACAGCATCGCCGCCATGGACCACGAATGGGAGACACGCCACCTCTGGACCGAGGGCATCGCCACTCGGCCAAGTGAGACTGTCCGCCGCCAGATGTTCGTGAACTTCTGGTTCGAGGTCGAAGGCATCAAGCTCCGCTACGACATTGGCGTCGACAACCTCATGTGGGAATCGGACTTCCCTCACGTCGCCTGCTACTACCCGAACTCCGCCGCATCCATCGAAAAGGTCCTTGGCGACATACCCGAGGACGAGCGCCGCAAGCTTCTCTACGAGAACGCGATCCGGATATACGGGATCAAGGCGGCAGTGCCCGTAGCCTAGGAAGCTGGAATGACGGAAGTCACCCGGATCATCAGCATCGACGACCACGTCCAAGAGACACCGGACCTCTGGACCAGCCGCCTATCGAGCCGCTTCGGAAACCGCGCGCCTCGCCTCGTGAGCGAGGGCGGTCGGGACGTATGGGTCGTCGACGGCCAGGAACTGCTCGGCGGCAGGGTCTGTGCAGCGGGGGGGTTCCTCAGCGACCGCACCGCTCATCCCGACAAGTGGGACGCGGTGCCCACCGCTGCCTACGCGCCGGCGGACAGACTCAAGGCGATGGACGCAGGCGGGATAGACCGCTCCATGTTGTTCCCCACCGTAGGGGGATTCGCTGGCGAGGCTTTCGGTACGCTCAATGACCCCGACCTCGAGCTCGCGTGCGTACAGGCCTACAACGACTGGCTCATCGAGGAATGGGCCGGCGCCAGCGAACGTTTCGTTCCTCAGTGCATGGTCCCGATCGGGCCGCCTGACGTCACTGTCGCTGAGATCGAGCGGGCCGTAGGGATGGGGCACCGTGGGGTTATCTTCCCTTCGATGCCCATGCTGCTCCGCGATGCCCCGCACCTTGCAGACCATGACTACGATCCAGTGTGGGACGTGTGTGAGAAGCTGGACGTTCCGGTCTGCATGCACTCGGGAGCAACACCTCGCCTGCACTACGCGGGCTACTCCGGGCTGCCTCCAACGCTCCTGGAAGCCATCGAAGCAGTCGAAAAGCCGGTCTCCAGCGTGTTCATCATGTCGGTGCTCTCGTTCTCAAAACTGTTGCTTCGCCATCCACGACTCAGAGTCGTGCTCGCGGAGAGCGCACTCAGCTGGGGCCTTCTGGCCCTGGAGTGGGCTGATCATCAATTCGAGCACGACGGCCTTCCTAACG
The DNA here is from genome assembly GCA_026713505.1 of Chloroflexota bacterium. GTDB lineage: Bacteria > Chloroflexota > Dehalococcoidia > Lucifugimonadales > Australimonadaceae > Bin16. Next base: position 4,159 of record JAPOOH010000407.1, read on the forward strand.
AAGGGTACGACCTCAAGCCCTCAGAGATGTTCCGGCGTCAGTGCTACTTCAGCACCTGGTTCGACACCGTCGCGCCGTTCACGCCGTTCGTTGGCGTTGACAACATCATGTGGAGTGCGAACCTGCCCTTGCCGACAACTACCTGGCCACGTATCCGTCACTCGATCGACCAGACCATGAGCGGTCTGAGTGACGAGGATCGGCGCAAGGTCCTGTCTGAAAACGCGGCCGCCCTCTATAAACTGGACGACTGACTTCGTCAACCGACCCAGGGAACAGCCCGGTCTATCCCACGCCACGGCTTGGTTGGTAGCCCTCGCGGAATGCTAGGTCCCTTCTGGTAGCCGAACCCGCAACTCTTCGAAGAATCGCTCGATGCGCTGAGGAGCCAGCAACACGCGCCGCCGATTGTTCAGCCGCAGGAGCAGGCGTTTTCCGGCCACAGGCAGCTCCACGACATCCAGTGACTGAATATCCGTCAGGCGTATCCTGGACCAGCGAAGGCCGATGTACCGGATCACCAGTGCGTCGGCGTACAGGTCATACCGGCGGTGGCGCGTGAATATGAGATAGAGGACCAGAGCTGCGCCAACAACGAGCTGGACCTCGCTTTGGACAACCGCTCCCATTATCAGCAGCCCGACGCCGAAGAAGCCGGTGAGCCGGTCGCGAGCAGTCAGCGCCCGTGATTCCGAATAGGCTGGAGTCATCCTGCCGGGAGCTTACACAAAGAAACCCCTGGTCTTCCAGAAGCGTCCGCCTTGACTATGCCTCTTCCCCTCTGGACGTAGTTGCCCTTGCACGGGACATCCAACCTCGCACGAAGAGACCTGCTGGAATGAGCGGGTCTCCTTCTTTTCACGCTTGTCCGGCATTGCATACGGCCCTCCCCAGGGCGGGGAGGACCGTCGCATACTCTCTATTCCCTATCCATCACTCGTCAAGCCAGATGTACGGCAACCCGTGGCCCAGGTAGTCCACGTACGCTCCGTTTCCGATGTGGTCGAATCCCTCCACGTGCGCGCCCCACGCGAAGAACCGCGTGAACTGCTTGCCCATGTACTTGTTCGCCA
>JAPOOH010000638.1 GCA_026713505.1 Chloroflexota bacterium
TGCCTTCATTGACTCTGCCAATAGTTTTAGATACTCGGCGTATATTCTTTTAAGTTCTATATCCCATTCGTCAATGATTAAGTTCACTACTGCGTCCGGTCTACCTGCATGTTCCAGTATGTTTTTGATGAACTTATCAATGTTAGCAGTCATTATTGCTCTGATGGCTAATAGGCGTTTGACAAAGTAGAGCCAGTCATACCTGCTTTCCTCAGATGTTAGACTCTGTCCTGAACGCTTCGCCCCAGTCATTACTCTAGGAATCTTTGCCGCTACTCCGATATCTCTTTTTAGTTCTTCGGCTAAAAATTCTATGCCACTTATGCCACGAACATCGGCTTGACCAACTAATGTATAGATCACTTGTAGGCTGGTAATAAAGTTGGCTGCCACATCGGCTGCCTTTAACTTACCTTCCAACATCTGCTTTGCTATTGCCACACGCTTGAATATCTCTTCCTTCGACAGTCCTGCTTCAATCCATGGCTGTGTATCGATTGACACAATACCTTTGGGATACGCTTGCTTTTTCAGGAAGTCGACAGTCGTTGTAATGACGCTGTGTAATGACGCTGCAGGATACAATCCCGACATCAGTTGTGATGAGCCATATGGACGATTGCCTTTTTTATTAGTCGGCGTATAAATAAAAGTCTTGTAGTCATCCGGGTATGCTGGATCATACAGAACATTCAAGTCCCTTTGGTAGACATTGCGTTGGCCTGTGACCCAATACTCACCCAAGTCTTCATGCTCCCTTTTCTCGAAGCTCAATGTATATGGCGAAATATAAGTGAATCCAGTAAACCTTGTGCCGTCTTCTGAAAACAATTGTTCTGCACAAAAGCCATTCTCTGCTACCATTCCATACACACAATCAGTCATAAATGATGTGAACACTGTCTCACCGCCTATTGACTCAATGGCTTCTTCAACTAATGCTACATCACTCTCATTCTGGTCAGGAGACTCAAACCTATAGCCAGGGACTGCGTGATATTGAAATGCTTCAACTGCTACGTTAAGTAGAGGCACAGATTCAACAAGTGTTCTGATGGTCTCACTTGGACCCATCTTAACTAATTCAGCCGGCGTAATTCCTTTAATAGACTGCTTGAACTTTTCGTCTGGCTCAATGATATTGTATGGACCGTAGAACGGCTCTTTGGGATCAATAACACTATCACGACCACGCTCACCAAGCGTATCAACGAATATATCAACAATAGTATCTGGCTGATTTTTAAACTTGTTGAGTAATTGTTTAAACATTTTTACCTCGGACTTTATTGTGAGCCTTTGATTCTAGCGGTGTGAGTCTTTGCGTCTTGTGTTTGATACCGTAAAGTGTATGCTACTACCGCAACTCTCGACAATCGTAATCTCGTAGGTTTGACTAAATGAGCATCGGTTCAATATAAATATCTTCATCTAAATTGTTGTCGGCTAAATAATCATACCTCACTGCATCACTTGCGTCATCGCCTACTTTATTTGGCTTATCAGACTTCGGATTAGGATCATACTCCAGCGTTTCCATTTCTTGTATCAAACTTCGGGGTCGGGTTAAGGTCACAGGATTAGGATCACGATTGCAAACGGCACGATCATAAATGTAGAGTCCACCCGGTTTGCCTTCTTGTGCCCTCCGTAAAGCAGCATTTACGAGGATAATCCCTTCTGTAACCGAACCTTCCCCTTTGGTAGCGAAGATTGCTGGGATACCATGTTTACGAAGCATACGCTGCATATCTTTACGATGATCAATTACTGTGCGTGTGATCAATTGGCCTTTACTTTCAGCCTTTATGTTCAACCCAATTTCGTCTATGTCTGCTTGCGTCTTACGCCATTCTTTATAGACTAATTTATCGCCAGTCAACTTATGTAAGCCAATCCATAAACAGATACTTGGATGGTCTGCACCCCAGTCACATGCCCTGCGTAAATCCCACCCCACATTCGTCGGCAACCCACCCCAGCGTTTTGTTATTTGAGATAGGCTCAAGATGTTTTCTTCTTGTATCCGATATACTTGTCCTTCTGCACTACACCATATACCATCTACATACCGGTCATAGAATACACCACGAGGGTGAGTAGCCTTCAGTCCATTTAATGCTTGATTACCTTGGTCGTTGATGTGAACACCGTCAGGGCTATATGCCGGGTTATCATTTAATTTAAAGTCCAACCATAAGAAGTCTTTTTTCTCAATGTAATCTTGTTTCAATAGGTCTTGTATCTGTTGTCCGTCCTCGTCTAACTCATCTTGTTGGTCATCCATTGACTGCTTATCGTGATAGAGTTTCCAAATCCAATGCCCTTTTGACGATGGGTTAGTCAACATAATTATTTGATTGAAGTATTGACCACTTGATGTCATCCACTTGCCAGCCCTACCACCCACTTGACTTCCAGCAATCGTTATGAATGTTTCTACAGTCTTTTCACGGGAGGCTTCGTCAATTACAACGATGAGTGGCTCTACGCCTTTGATCTTTTCAATGTCTCTGAGACCCATGAGGATTATTTTTGACCCATTTTTAAATAGGAGTCGGGAAGGTCTGGTTTTAAATATGAAAGGGTTTCTTTTATCTTGCAAGCCATACTTCAGAATGTGTTTTACCAACGACTCTAACGAACTGTCAATAATAGATGAGTATTCACTTCTTGCCCATACAATCGTTGTTCGTGGACGCCTGGCAGCCATCATCAAAATATAAACCCAACCCAGCGTTGTTTTACCGGAAGCACGATTACCGGATAGTAATAGGTATTTTTTTTCAGAGTGGAATGAACCTAAAACTTCCTTGCAATTCTGGGATTTATTTGGCACTTTTAAATCTTTATGCCATGGAATCATAAGTCTTTTAGCCATCCATTACCTCATTAAGTTCGTCGTTCTTTTCTTCTATATCAGGGTCATACTCATCTTCTTCAACTGGGTTTGGAAATAGGTGCTTATACATTTCGAGTGCCAATCGGCGTTCGGCTGTGTTGTCTGCTTGGATAGCCGCCTGCATGAACGACTTCATGTTAGTTTCGAACAAGTCCCGAAAGTCGAAAGTGATTGGTTTAAAAAAAGTATCGGTGTCGACATCAAACAGTTCAGCCAATGCTTCCAGATGTTCTGGCGTAGGTGTGGCTTTCCAAGTTTCACTCACCCACCGTCCGACAGTCGTAGTCGATACAGACACTTGACGGGCTACATAAGTTTGATTGAAGTTATTCATAATCATCAAACTTTTTAGAACCTTAGGTTGATAAGTTCTTTTGGCTAAATCGCCCCGACTTGTTTTTGCCATAACACTCTAACCTTTAACTTATTATCTATCTTCGGCACTATAATCTATCGGCTTCGAAACAGTCACATCAAACTCTTGACCGATAAACAACACCATTTCTCCTGCACTTTCTTTCGCAATCTGTATCTTACGAAGATCTTCGCCTATTAAAGACTTATTATGAACTAACGATCCACATAATTCGTTCACTTCACGATATTTATCAAACACTTGTTGGATTTGGCCTTGCAAGGTTGACATATTAACCTCCCGATGCCAGTGTAAA
>JAPOOH010000408.1 GCA_026713505.1 Chloroflexota bacterium
TACCAGGCGTTCTCCCGGAAGAACGCAACGGTGCACTTCGTGCTCGTCTACTCGGAGCCGGAGGCGGCCAAGCAGCAGGCGGTGGACGACGTCGCGAAGGCAACCGCCGATGGGGCGCTAACGCATCCCATCGCGGCGGTCATGCCGCTGGACGACATCGCCGCGGCACATGAACTGCAGGAGAGCAACACAGCGATAGGGAACATCGTGCTCGATCTCTCCCGCTGAGTCCTTATTGAGAGACCGCTGCGTCTGCTACGCTAGGCGTGGCATCACCCTTGCGGGTGCCAGCACGATTCGGCATGTGGGAGGACCGAGTTGGAGCGAGTGTTAGCCCAGAGCGAGTTGTTGAAGGGGTTCAGCCCCATAGAGATCGAGCGTTTCCAGGACCTTGCTACCATCATTACCGCGGAAGCGGGCAGCGAACTCTTCAAGAGCGGTGACTACGCGCAGCACCTCTACGTGGCCCTCGATGGAGAGATCGAGTTGCGCATGAGCGTCCCTGAGTGGTGGGGCATCGATACGCCTCATCGCAAGGTTTCGACGGCCAAGACGGGACAAGTATTCGGCTGGTCGGCTCTGGTAGAGCCGTACGTTTACTCACTCACCGCTGTCTGCGTCTCGGACGTTTCCGTCGCTCGATTTGAGGGATCGCAACTCGCCGATCTCTCCGTCCGCGACCCGCACATCGGCCACCGGCTTCTCAGCCAGGTGCTCAAGGTGGTGTCCGGCAGGTTCCACACGTTGGCGGAAGCCGTCATGGCGCAGCGCGCCGTACAGGTGTCGCAAGCCGCGAGCCGCACCCACCCGGCTGACTGAGCCGGGGATCACGGACATCGCCGTGAATACGTAGCCCCGGAGGCACGCATGTTCGACACGCTCATCGTTAACGGGAAGGTGATCGATGGCGCGGGGCGTGCGTGGTTTCGTGCGGCCGTCGGTATCGAGGGCGACACAGTGACGGTGCTTGAGGGCGACGTGTCCAGCGTGGAAGCGGGGCGCACGATCGACGCGTCCGGCCTCGCGGTCTGTCCCGGCTTCATCGACATGCACTCCCACTCGGACTTCGCGCTGCTCTCGTCGCCACGCCACGAACCGAAGGTGAGCCAGGGCGTGACGACCGAGGCGCTGGGGCAGGACGGCCTCTCCTACGCGCCCATCTCCCCCGTCAACCGGCAACACCTCGTGGACTACCTTGCCGCGGTGAACGGACGCCCGCCGGACGTCACGGAATGGACATCGGTGGCGTCGTTCCTCGATCTGTTCGAGGGTACGTCTTCATGCAACGTCGTCTATTTCGTGCCGCACGCGGCGCTCCGCATCGAGGCGATGGGGTGGGCGAACCGCCTGCCCAACGACGCGGAGCTCGCTCGGATGCGGGACCTGGCTGCGCAGGGGATGCGGGACGGCGCCTTCGGCTTCTCCACCGGGCTCACCTACGTGCCGAACATCTACAGCGACACCCACGAGTTGACCGAGATCGCGGGGGCCGTTGCCCCGTACGGCGGCATCTACGTCACGCACAGCCGCTACGCGCTTGGTGACGGACTGCTGGACCCGTTCCGCGAGGCGGTCGCCGTCGGCAGGGAGTCGGGCGCGCCGGTGCAGATATCGCACTACCACAACCCGGTCCCGGGCATGGGCGAGCGGATGGTTGGCCTCGTTGACGAGTCGCGCGCATCGGGCGTCGACGTGACCTTCGACCAGTACCCATACCCGGCGGCGAGCACGATCTTGCTCTCGCTCATCCCGCCGTGGGTGCACGAGGGCGGGCCCGAGATGTTGCTGCGGCGTATCGCGGATGAGGACGTGCGCGACCAGATCGCGGACGGCGTCTACCCCCAGTGGGGCGGCTCGCTTGCCGACTACATGTTTGCGCACGTTGGTTCGGAGAAGAACAAGGAGTGGGAAGGCCGCTCGCTGCAGGACATGGCGGACGCCCAGGGAAAGCGCATGGTGGACACCATCTGCGACCTGCTCATCGAGGAGCGATTGGAGGTGGCGTTCGTCGCCCGCACCGGAAACCCGGACAACGTGCGGACCATCATGGCGCACCCGGCGCAGATGGTGGGCAGCGACGGCTTGATGACGGGCGAGATGCCCAACCCGCGCACCTACGGCACGTTCCCCTACCTGCTGGGTCAGGCAGTGGAAGAGGGGACCTTGCGCCTGGAGGAAGCGGTGCACAAGATGACGGGCGCCCCGGCGCGGCGGCTGGGGCTGCGCGACCGCGGCGTGCTGCGCGACGGCGCGAAGGCGGACGTGGTTGTGTTCGATCCGGAGCGCGTGCGCGCCCGGGCCACCTTCGAGGACCCGAAGCAGCTGGCAACGGGTATCGAGTACGTGTTCGTCAACGGCGCGCTCGTCTGGGAGCAGGGCCGTCACACCGGTACATTCCCCGGTCGCGCGCTGCGCAAGTCGTAGCGGCTGGCAGAGTAGTAGGCCTGTCGAACCTCGAGCGGGCGTCGTAAGTCCGGGCTAGCTTGCCTTCGCGATGACCAGTTCGCCGAATGCCGGGATCTGCTCGTCGATGATGTCGTTCTGGAACTGTACGTGGAACGTGTCGATGCCCGCCTCGCGATACTGCTCCACGGTCTCCAGCACTTGCTCCGCGGTTCCCATCAGCCCGCCCGGATTGCCGAATACGTTCGCGAGCTTGGTGGACGGGTCCTCGTCGCCGACGTAGGCGTTGCAGTTGACGACACGGTGGATCGTACCGGGGTCGCGTCCTGCGGCGCTTGCAGCCTCCTCGATCGCGTCGAGCTGCCCGCGGTAGGCGTCGAGGTCGGCCGGCCAGCCGCCGTTGCGTATCCAGCCGTCGGCGACGCGCCCCGTCAGGCGGAGCATGCGTGGAAGCGCCGCGCCGAGGAAGATGGGGACCGTGCCGTTCACGGGCGTTGGCGTGACCGTGGCGTCCTGGACGCTGTAGCGCTTTCCGGAGTAGGTGAACTGTTCGTTGGCCCACGTGCCGCGCAGTATCTCGATGGCGTCTATGAGGCCTTCGACGCGTTCGCCCGGCGTGCCGAACTCGATTCCGTAGGTCGTGAAGTGGTTCTCCTGGATGCCGGTGCCGAGCGTGAGGATGACCCGGTCGCCGCCGGTGATGTGATCGAGCGCGGTGGCCATCTTGGAGAGCAATGCCGGGTTGCGGAACGGAACGTTGAGGGTGGAATGCGTTACGCGGAGCCGGTCCGTCTGCAGCGCGACCGCCGTAGCGAGCGTCCAGCCTTCCAGGTTGTTCTCGGGCGGCCTGTCGCTGAACGAGATGTTCTGGAAACCTGCGGCCTCGGCGGACTTCGCCACCTCGACGATGCGGTCGTAAGGCAGTCCTCGCGGGTTGAGTCCGAACCGGATGCTGTTGCTGCTGCGCGCCATGCTTACTCCTCGGAAGTGTTGGGTGTGCGGCGAGCATAGCAGCAGGCGGGGGTCTGTCAACGCGGCGGGCGCAGGCGTTACCATGGAGACATGATTCCCATCACCGACGACATCAGCCTGGCCGAGCACGAACTGGAGTTCCACTACGTCACGTCCGCAGGACCGGGCGGTCAGAACGTGAACAAGGTCGCCACCGCTGCGCACCTGCACTTCGACGCCGCATCCTCCCCGTCCTTGCCAGAGGAAGTGAAGCGCCGCCTTCGCAGCGCTGCCGGGCGGAGGCTCACCCCGAACGGCGTGCTGATCATCAAGGCGCAGCGCTACCGAAGCCAGGAGCGCAACCGGGACGATGCCGTCGAACGGCTCGTGAGCATCCTGCGCCGTGCCACCGTTCCTCCGCGCGCACGCCGCACCACGCGCCCGTCCCAGGCGTCGGTTGAGCAGCGGCTGGCGGAGAAGCGGCTCCGCAGCAGCCGGAAGCAGTCCCGTTCGTCCCAGGACGGCATCAGCGAAGAGGAGTAGCCAATGCCGAGACTCGAGGACCTGCCCGAACTGACACGACAGGGGATGCTGAACTTCCCCGCCTTCGACCATGACGACTCCCCCTGCGCGCCGATGGCCAAGCCGCTGGCCGAGGCAAAGATCGCGCTCGTGACCACGGCAGGCCTGCATCTGCGGGACGACACGCCCTTCTCAAGCGGCGACCAATCGTACCGCGTCATCCCTTCCTGCACGCCTGCCTCGGGCATCATCCAGAGCCACATGAGCATCGGGTTCGACCGCACGGGCATCATGCGGGACGTGAACGTCACGTTTCCCGTGGACCGACTGCGGGAGATGGCGGAGCGCGGCGAGATAGGCTCGGTCACGGAGAACTACTACTCGTTCATGGGGGCGCAACGCAGCCCGCGCCGCATCGAAGAGGAAACGGGGCCGGAGGTTGGGCGTCTGCTGCTGGAAGAGGGCGCGGACGCGGCCTTCCTGACGCCGACCTGACCGAACTGTACGCACACGGTCAGTGTGCTCGCACGCGCCATCGAGGAGACCGGCCTGCCTACGGTCACCGTCGCGCTCATCAGGGAGCATGCCCAGCGGGTGAAGCCGCCCCGGACGCTCTGGGTGCCGTTCCCGTTCGGGTTTGCGCTCGGCAACCCGGACGACCCGCCGTTCCAGCAGAAGGTGCTCTCCGCCGCGCTTGGCCTGCTGTCGGAGGACGACACGCCTGTCCTGGCGGAGTTCTCGGAGGACGCCGACGCTCCGCCGGTGCTGCTGCAGGCGAGCGTCGCCCAGGTGGACGCGGCGAACCGCGAGGGCGACCCCGCCGACGAGGTCACGGCGCTCCGCGGCTACTACGAGCGCTGGGTGGACGAGCACGAGGGCCGGACGATGGTGGGGCTAA
>JAPOOH010000500.1 GCA_026713505.1 Chloroflexota bacterium
CAGCTCCCATGTGCTGCCGAAATGGTCCTGGTGATAGTTGAAGCTGAGGCAGGCCGTCGGCTTGTCGACGCTGTTGACCGGGACGTTCAGCTCGAACTTCAGCCCCTGAGCCCGCTGGTTGTTGGCGAGCATCCGGCCGGCGCGGCCGAAGAACGGGTCGTTGGCCGCGTCGATGGCGAGGGGCAGACCGAGGGCGCGCATCATGGCCGTGCCGCGCTCGAGCCAGGTTTCGCGGAAGGCCAGAACCTGCTCGGGGCTGCCCATGCGCACGTACTCGCGCATCCGGAAGAGCTGCATCCGGGTCGGCTCCAGCGACGGCTCGCGCCGGAAGCAGTAGGATTGCAGGTCGAACAGGCGGCCCTCGGGCGGCAGCGGGCCCCGCGCGGCGGCGACCGGATAGACCGGGTAGCAGGCCGCGGGCGTCAGCACGACGTCGGTGGCCTCCTGCTGGCCGGTCCAGTCGGTCCCGGCCTCGAGGCAGGCGAGGATCTCGGCGTGTCCGCGCGCGTCGCCGCAGAAGCTGTGCACGGTCCCGGCGAGGTTCGGGAAGCCCTTGAGATAGCCGCTGCGCTCGAAGGCCGGGCGGCTCATGGCCGGCGGGAACCGCAGCACCTCGGCCCCCTCGGCGGCCCCGAGGCGCGTGATCATCCGGTCGAGGGCGTCGACGACGCTCTCGAAGCCGCCGCTGCGGCCGTAGAGGCCGTCGACGCCGGTCCGGACGAGCAGGCCGCGGTCGAACAGGCGGTCGAGGAAGGTCGGGCCGCCGGCCGGCTCGTCCTCGAGCAGGACGACGTCGCCGGCGGGAGAGGAGATCGATTCCATCACGCACTCATGAGCTGGCCGCTGCCCTTCTGCACGAGCAGGAGCTTGGCGGTGTTGGCGAGGATGCGGTCGTTGCCGATCATCAGCGGCGCGGAGAGGACGTCGCGCAGCGGCCGTCCCAGGCTGAAGGGCGTGTCGTTCCGGTAGCCGGCGAGACCGACGATCGCGAGCGCCCGCCGCACGATGTCGACCGCCATGTCGGAGACGGTGACCTTCAGATTGTTGAGCATCACGCAGAAGCCGACGGAGCCGATCGTGTCGGCGTCCCCGTGGGCGTCCTCGAAACGGCGTAGGGCCGACGCGATGGTGCCGCGCATGGCCTGGTGCGCGTTGGAGACCTCGGCGAGGCGCGTCGCCGTCGGCGGCACCTGCCCGGGCCGGCGCCGCGCCTCGGCCTGCACGAAGGCGCGGGCGCGATCGACCGCGTAGGTCGCGATCCCGTACCAGACGCTGCTCCAAAGCAGGTGCGAGGAGGCCAGCATCGACTGGGCGGCGATCTCCGCGAACGGCTTCGGCAGGATCTGCTCGACCGGGACGTTCCGGGCCTCCAGGCGGAAGCCCTCGCTGCAGGTCCCGCGCATGCCGAGGGTGTCCCAGTCGCCCGTGCGCACGAGGGAGACCTGGTCGGCCATCAGCGCGACGAGGACCTGATCGGACGTCGCCGCGTCCGGATGGCGCCGCGCCGTGGCGAGGATCAGGTCGGCGTGGGCGCCGTAGGAGATCACCGACGCGTCCTTGCCGAGGGCGAAGACCTCGCCGTTGGTTTCCACCGCGCAGAGGCTGTTCCGGAGGTCGCCGCCGATGCCCGCCTCGGTGGTCGAGGAGGCGACCAGCAGTTGCTCCCGCGCGATCCGCTCCATCAGGCGTCCGTGCCAGGGGCTGTCCAGGCCGTGGGTCACGAGGCTGGACACCTTGATGTGGTGCATCGCGAAGGTCATCGCCGCCGCGCTGCAGGCCTGCCCGAGCGTGCTGCACAGCTCGGCGATCTGCACCAGCCCGGCCCCCTCGCCGCCGAGCTGACCCGGGATCTGGAGGCCGAGCAGGCGCTCGGCCTTCATGGCGGCGACAGCCTCCACGGGG
>JAPOOH010000485.1 GCA_026713505.1 Chloroflexota bacterium
CAAGAATTGAGATCGTTTCCCAAAAGTGCGCGACTGTAGTACCAAAGACACAAGCGACACCGTCCCGACTGGGAGGCCCCAAAGCCTCACTGTTCCACAGGACGCACCCAAGCTACTAGCGTGCGCTCCAAACTCATCCTTCGACTAAAGATCCGGCCAGACCTCCACTGCTAAACTTGCCAAATACTGGCTGCGCTCCTGTATCTCCACCTCCGCCCATCTTGACTTCCCCGTAAACCATTTATTCAAGAAAAGACCCGTATGTTTTTCAAATTTTTCCGCCTTTTCCACAAATTTTCTATTTCCCGATGAGATATTTAATTTACTTGATAGCAAGGTCAAATTACCAAGAGTGTGAATAACACGATTGCGATCCTGTGCCTTTACCTCGCCAGACCACCTTTCCGTAAAAACACCATCGTCGAAAGGCCAATCTTCGTTCCATGATCGCGGCAGTACATGCTCGACCCACATTCCAGTCGGCTTAGTCATTTGCTCCGCTAAGCTTGAGCGACTAGCGAGTTCTAACTCCCAAAGTACATCTGCCATTCTTGTCCCATGCGCCAACTGATACGCTGGTTGCGCCAGTATACCTTGCGTAAATTCTCGGTCATCCGGGAATCGCGTGCTATCGCCGACTCTCGCGACAAAAAAAGCTCGTAAATTAGCCACTGAAGGTGTCGCTTGAACAAATGCATGTGTGAGAGACTGGAATACTCTGTTGAGATTCTTTGACGTTAGCCCACAAAGCGTTCTCCTTACGATGTAAGAGTAAATCAGTCGTGCGATCTGCTGTCGCTCGTCACTTGATACATCCTCGCGCATAAGCCGCATGGCAACGGGATAAGCTGTGGTCAACTGCCAAGACACAAACTTCGTCCCCAGCCAGGCGAGTGTTTGATCACCATCAATCTCTCCCTCTAGGACCTTGTATAACGGTGCGTAATGTTGAAGCACTCGGAGCTCGTCCTCAACACTATGAAATCGGCGTTGGCCCCTAGGCACGGCAAATGCCCTATACTCTGCATATAGCTCGCGCATCGAAATATTCTCACCCGTTTCAGCTGCGAGTGTGTAAGCAAGAAAATGATCGAGTCGGGGTCGGCGTGGCCTGGAAAAAGGCGCTGACTCTCGCCACCAAGGTTGATCAAAGGGGTCCCAAAGTTCTTGGTAAAGTTCGTCAATTTCCAATGATTGACGTTCTGCTCGATGGAAAATATTGTTTCGAACTAAGTCCATCGCCAGTAGCGGCTCTCCTTTTGAATTCAAGGTTTCAAAGACTACCTGAGCATCGTCATCCTCTCCAAGAATGATGACAACGAGCTTCATGCGGCTTAGTAACGCGGCAAGCAAAGCTTCGAATCGGGCCTCCACGGCTTCTTCAGTGTCTGTTTCGTCTGCGATGTTTTCAACATTATGACTTATATCGTTAACTGAGCCAAAAAGCGCAAAGTCTGAAATATTCTCTCGAAACAATTCGTACGCACGGAGGGCTAAAAGAGATGTATTCTTTGGCACCCGATTCCCCCAATAATATTTTGAATACTTGGTTCTGATTGATGCATAATCGTTTTCCATTATGTCATGAAAAACAACTCTATCGGATGGTGTAGGCGAAAGCTTATATCTGGCAAGGGGGTC